>PWMO01000250.1 GCA_003558175.1 Spirochaetaceae bacterium | reverse complement strand
GGACCGAGCGTGGCGGAAATGATCCCGACACTCAACAGGATCGCGCAGAGCAAGAACCTGATTCTGTGGGGTGACTTCACTCCCGAAGATCTGGATGCAATACGAACCGGCCTCCCATCGCGCGGGCTGTTTCTGCACGTTATTGCATCCTCGATGGAGACGGCAAGGGAACTGCTGCAACAGATACGTACGTGGAACGGCTGAAGATGCGGCGCATGGGGCCGCATCGGCGACAACAACAACCACGGGAGGCATTGTGACTGCAACAACCAGTACCAGGGACTCGTTCATTATCGTCGGAGAGAATATCCACTGCACCCGGGTGCGGCTTACCTCCGGCAAGTTCGTCGAAACCACCGCGGACGGCGAAAGCGTGCTGCTTTTCCGCGAGGGCGATGCAACCGCGCGACTGCCGGTGCCACCGTCGGTACTCGAAAGTGACGGCTGGAAAAGCGGCAAGGTGCGCCACGTAGCGGTTGCCATATGGCAGGGCATGTACGGCGGCGAGCCGGAGCAGGACCTCGGCAGACGCTACCTGCGGGCGATGGCCGCAGACCAGCAGGCAAACGGGGCGTGGTTTCTCGACGTCAACGTAGACGAGTTCAGCGTTGATCAGGACGAGAAAATCAGGGCGATGGAATGGGCCGTCGGCGTAATCCAGCAGGTCGCCAACGTTCCGCTGAGTATTGATTCATCCGACCCCCGGATTCTCGAGGCCGGGCTTGCGGCATGCGACGCGTCTCTGGGTAAGCCGATGGTGAACTCAGTCTCGCTCGAGCGGGCGGCGTTCATCCCGATCGCGGCCGCCGCCAATGCGTGCCTCATCGCCGGAGCTTCCGGCGAGGAGCGGATGCCCGAGAGCCTGGATGATCGCCTGACAAACGTTGCCGCGCTGATGCAGAAGATCGAGGCGGCGGGGTTCGCGGCCGGCGATGTCTTTCTCGACCCGTTGGTATATCCGGTCTCGGTCGATGTGAAAAACGCCGGAACGTTGATTGATTCCATCAAAGCGCTGCGCGAGCGCTATGGCGCGGACATCCATTTTGCTCCGGGCTTGAGTAATGTCTCCTACGGGCTGCCCAAGCGGGGCGTAATCAACCAGGTGTTCGCCCGGCTCTGTGCGGATGCGGGCTGCGACGGCGGAATCGTCGATCCGGCCCAGATAAACAGCCGCATTCTGGCGGCTATAGACTACAACGTAGAGGCGTACCGACTCGCCCGTGAGCTGCTGCTCGGCAATGATGAGTTCGGCATGAACTACATCATGGCGGTCAAAGAGGGGCGCGCGTAGCAGTTGCAGGCACCATCGCGGGACCCGGCACTGCGCCCGGAGCGGCTATCACGCGGTGCTCTGCCGCAATTCCCGTAACCGACGGGTCTCGCGATCGGAGAATCGGGGTTATAATGGGCCAAACACTACGCAAAGGAAGGGAGATATGGCAAAGCTCGATCCAACCAAGATGAAGGACTGGGAAGTAGCTGAAGCAGCCGCAGCTCAAATGAAGAAGATCGCGGTGATCGCTGAGGAGTTGGGCATCAAGGAGGAAGAGCTGCTTCCCTACGGCCACTATGTGGGGAAGGTCGACTATCTCAGCGTGCTCGAGCGGCTGAAAGACCGGCCCGACGGCAAGTACATCGACGTTACCGCAATTACCCCAACTCCGCTCGGCGAGGGGAAAACCACAACCACCATGGGGCTTGTAGAGGGCCTTGGAAAGATCGGCAAGAAAGTGACCGGAGCGATCCGCCAGCCGTCCGGCGGGCCAACGTTCAACATCAAGGGAAGCGCCGCGGGGGGCGGTCTCGCGCAGTGCATCCCGCTCACCGAGTTCAGCCTGGGCCTGACCGGCGATATCGATGCCATCAGCAACGCCCACAACCTGGCAATGGTCGCACTCACCTCCCGGTTGCAGCACGAGTTCAACTACTCTGACGCCTTCCTTGAAAAACGGAACCTCAAACGGCTCGATATTGACCCGCGCAACCCGGCCATGGGGTGGACCATAGACTTCTCGGCACAGGCGTTGCGCGAAATCATCATCGGCATCGGCGGCAAGATGGACGGCTTCATGATGAAGAGCGGGTTCCAGATTACCGTCTCTTCGGAAGTGATGGCCATACTCGCGGTTGCTCGTGACCTGGCGGACATGCGCGCCAGAATGGGCCGCATGGTCATAGGTTACAACAAGAAAGGCGTGCCGGTGACCGCAGACGACCTTGAAGTCGGCGGGGCCATGACCGCCCTGATGCACAAAGCAATCAACCCCAACCTGCTGCAGACCATTGAGGGCCAACCGGTCTTCGTGCACGCGGGACCCTTCGCCAATATCGCGATCGGGCAGTCGTCCATCGTGGCCGACAGGCTCGCGCTCAAGCTCGCCGACTACCACGTAACGGAGAGCGGCTTTGGTGCCGACATCGGGTTTGAGAAGTTCTGGAACCTGAAGTGCCGCTTTTCGGGACTGGTGCCGAACGCGGCGGTCATCGTCTGCACGGTGCGGGCGCTGAAGATGCACGGCGGCGGCCCGAAAGTGACTCCGGGAAGCCCGTTGGCAACCGAGTACAAGGAACCCAACCCGGCACTGGTCGAGGCCGGTACCGCCAACCTGATCGCGCACATAGAAACGGTCAAGAAGAGCGGTATGCAGCCGGTAGTCTGCATCAACCATTTCTATACCGATGCGGACGAAGAGTTGCGGATCATCCGCTCCGCGGCCGAAGCGGCCGGAGCCCGCGTTGCAGTCAGCAAGCACTGGGAACAGGGCGGAGATGGAGCCGTTGAGCTGGCCGAAGCGGTGGTAGAGGCGTGCGAAGAGACCCCCAACTTTGACTATCTCTACACGCTGGATAACGGCATCAAGAAGCGCATCGAGCTGCTGGCCACGGAAGTGTACGGCGCCGACGGCGTTACGTATACACCGGAGGCCGAGCAGAAGATCGCCGCGCTGGCTGACGACCCGGACCTGGAGCAACTGGGGACCTGCATGGTGAAGACACACCTGAGCCTGAGCCACGACCCGTCGATAAAGGGACGCCCCAGGGGCTGGGTCCTTCCGATTCGCGACGTGCTGGTCTACCGGGGGGCCGGCTTTCTCGTCCCGGTGGCAGGCGACGTTAAGCTGATGCCGGGAACCGGATCTGATCCGGCATTCCGCAACATTGACGTGGATACCGCAACCGGACAGGTGCGCGGACTATTCTAACGGGTCCGCCCCCGGGCGGAACCAACACAAGGACAGAGAGCGATGAAGCAGCATCATCTGAAAGGCGGGTATCACGTGGAGATCCTGCCGCCGAAACAGGAGACCGAAAAGCTCTACGAAGACCTGGACCGCTTTGCCGACAAGTACCACAAGGTGATGGAAAGCGGCTACTGCGCCTGCATCACCGACAACGCAATGGGAAACCTCGCATTCCAGGGCACCGAAATAATCGAAGAGCTGGAGTTGCCGGTCGGCGAGAACCAGGTGATGATTCACCTCAACACGTTTCACACCAGGGATGATCTGCATCGCATTCTCGATTCATGCAAGGCAGCCGGAATCCGCCAACTTCTGGTCATTACCGGGGATGGCTCGGACCGGCTGCCGCGCCTCACTCCCGCTGACGTGGGTGCCGAAGGGGTGGAGGCGGTTACTTCGGTCGAGCTGCTGCGCTACATCGACCGCACCTATCCCGGAGACTTCGATCTTGGAGTGGCCTTCAACCCGTATGAGCCGGAGGAACACGAGTTCGCCAAGCTGGAGCGCAAGCTCGCGGCCGGTGCCCGCTTCGTGATAACCCAACCGCTGATTGAGCGCCACCCGGTTGTTGACAGACTCATCAGCAACTATCCCGACCTCCCGGTGGTGGTGGAGGCGTGGATGAGTAAGAAGCTCCACCTGCTGTCCGAGGCGGTGGGCTATGAGATTCCAGAAGATGCTCCGTACGACCCCATCGAAAACCTGAAGATATTGCACGGCAATTACCCGGACAGCGAAGTGTACCTGGCGATCGTAGGATTCAAGACGCAGTACCCCCTGTTGCCGCAGATTCGCCGCCAGGAGGAACAGGTATGAAGATCGTCGTCTGCGTCAAGCAGGTTCCCGGAACCCATGATGCCAGCATCGACCCCGAGACCAAGCGCATCGTGCGCGAAGGCATCAAGGTCGTGATCAATCCGTTCGACACCTATGCCATTGAAGCTGCGGTACAGTTGAAGGAACAGCTTGGGGGGGAAGTTATCTGCCTCAGCATGGGCCCGTCGCGAGCCATCACCGTTTTGCGCGAGGGCATCACCGTCGGTGCCGACCGCGGCG
>PWMO01000298.1 GCA_003558175.1 Spirochaetaceae bacterium | reverse complement strand
CGCGCTCGATGGCCGCCTCTTCGCCTCGATCATGCACCGCGAAGACGGAGACGACGCCGAGTACGAGCTGTGGTACCTTGGGGAGAGCGGCACAATAGATCTCGATACCGCAGTCAACTTGTGTCCCGACAGTCCCGACAAACTCGACGTGCCGCTCATCTCCGCCACAACGGACGACGGTTCCAATTTCTGGTTCATTACGACGAAGCAGTTGTTTCATACCGCTGACCCTGCGACTGCCGTGCAGCGATTAGACTTGGATGGCACGGTACCGTCCAGTTGGACGCTTGGTGGAGTCTTCTGGTATTCCGATACCGGTACCAGCCGGCTTTATCTTTCAGCTCGAAGTAGGGAGGCGGTGGCCGGGGGAAGCAACAGTGAAGTCTTGGAGACACAAGATCTTCCAGCACCGACTGGAGCCTCTTGGGCTACTGTATCATCCGCGTCCAATCAAGCAGCCTACACCGACTTCGCGTTCGCAGAGAATTTTCCCGGTATCGACGACGCGCTGCTTGTTGGTACCTACCGTACGTTCGACGGCACGCGTGTCGTTTCCAGCGGCGGTTTGATGGAGCTCCAGATTGACGGAGCCGGTGACATAACCTCGGTCGGCGCTCCCGCGGGCAGCAGTTACCTGGCCAGTGATCTTTCTAACTCGGCGGTGATGCAGATCTTTGTGCCGCAGAACGATAGTGACCAGGAAGGGACGATCTTTGCCCTGACGGGTGGGCGCGGGTTGTGGCGTGGGGTCTACGGGAACGACGGCGAGGCGCGCTGGATCTGGGAATAGGCGCCCCGGGTTGCGGGCGCCGGTGATTGGGTTCTGATCAGCAATTACGTTTTGATCAGGCTCTTGAGAATCTCGACCACTTCCGCGTCGCTGCCGTACTGCTCGGCAATCTCGTTTTCGGTCAAGCCGACCAGCTCGTGACTGAGGTAGTGAATCCAGTGGTCATCCTCGGAGCGCTCGATCACGTGCTTGCGGCAGTAGTAATCAGGGTGGATCGGCAGGTTTTCCTCGTGGAAGGTGCGGATCTTGTAGTCGTGCACCGCGATCTTCAGATCGCGGCGCGGAATCCCCTTCTCCAGAATTACCTCAACCAGGTGGTTCACCGTTCTTCCTGAATCGAAGATGTCGTCTACCAGCAACACCTTGTCGCCGGAGCGCAGGTACTCGGGGCTGTAGGTCCAGCCGTCTACCATGACGTTCTCGCGCTTGTGGATGTCGGTATATGATCGGGCCACCACCGCCGCGTAGAACACCGGCCGCTGATCGCGGCGGATCATCTTGAAATACTCGCTGATGACATTGCCGAGGTAGGCACCGCCGCGCAGGCTGACGTAGATGACATCGGGCACGAAGCCGTCCTGGTGAATGCGGCGGGCCAGCTTGAGTGCGTTGTTGCGCACCGTGTCATACGAGAGATACTCTTTTCCCATGGCGGTTGACTCCTCTCCGGTGTTTGCGCGCCCGCTGCAGTGGTGAACGGAACGGACCTACCGGGCGATACCGATCTTCAGGTCCTGGCCGTCACGAGTGAACTCAAACTCCACCTCGCTGCGCGACAGATCGTTCAGCTGCGCATAGAAGTCACGCACACTCCGCACCGCGTTGCCGTTCATGCGGTTGATTATGTCACCAACCCGCAGACCGGCAATTGCCGCCGGCGTCCCGTTCTGCACCCCGGCAACAAGTATGCCGTCGGCACGCCGCCCGAGCTCGAGCTCCTCACGCACCTCTTCCGTCAGAGGGAACACGGTCAAACCGGGCCACAGATTGCGATTCTGCTCGGCAATTGACTGCTCGTCATCGCGCACGGTGATTCTCACCGTCAACGAACGCTCCTCACCCAGGCGAATCAGATCAAACTCCGCGTCCCGACCGGCAGGAAGCTCGCCAACGACCAGGATCAGCGCATCGGAATCCCTGACCTCCTGCCCGTTCACGCGCTTGATAAAATCTCCGGGCAGAATCCCGCCGCGATCGGCAGGCGAATCACGGAATACGTGGTTCACCAGCGCTCCGCGCAGGCCGTCCACTCCCAGGTCTTCCGCCACCTGCCTGCTTGGCGTCTGAATGCTCACTCCGAGCCAGCCGTACTGGACCGCCCCGCTCTCGATGAACTCGTCAATAGCGCGCTTGGCGTTATTGATTGGTATCGAGAAACCAAGGCCGATACTGCCGCCGGTGCGCGACGTGATCCAGGTGTTGATGCCGACAACCTCGCCCTGCAGGTTAACCAGCGCTCCGCCGGAATTGCCCTGATTGATTGCAGCATCGGTCTGGATAAAATCGCTGATATTGCCCTGCGGGCCGCCACGGCGTCCCGTTGCGCTGACGATTCCCGCTGTGACCGTCGACTGGAACCCAAACGGACTTCCGATGGCGATCACCCAGTCGCCTACCTGCAGATCCGTAGAGTCACCCAGAACGGCTATGGGAATATCACGGTCGCGTGTTTCAAACGAGATCAGCGCAAGATCTTTGCGCGCGTCTTTTCCCACTACCGAACCGGTGTACTGCCGTTCATCGTCCAGTGTTATCTGTATCTCGGCTGCATCCCCGATGACGTGATCGTTTGTCAGCACGTAGTAGCTGTTTCCGTTGCGCCGAACGATGACGCCGGAACCCAGACCCTGAGTACGGAACTCCCGTTCGCCGTTGTCTTCTGGATCCCCAAAGAAAAAATCAAACCACGGGCGGTCGCTGCCGCGCGGCGTACGCCCGGCGCGGACCTCCTGCACCTCGATCTTCACCACCGTTGCCCGCACCCGTTGCGAGACCGCGCGAAACGACGTCTGCAGCCCGGTCAAGTCTATTTCTCCACCGGAAGCGTCTTGTGCGTACGCAACGTCGCCCGGTTGAATACGGGTCGAGCAGGAGAACACCGCCATGGAAAGAGAAAACCCTACAATTATCCCCACCAGCACAAGATTCACGAGAAAGAAGCTGCGTGAATGCATTGCCTTTCTTATCATAAACCCCAAGTACCTCCGAAAAGCCTTACCATTAATATAGCCGTTCTGTGAAGAATTGTCACAGGTCGCGCAGTGTCAGGATTTCGGTTTTTCCATCGAGAATTGCCACGGTGTGCTCAAAATGAGCAGACACCGACCCGTCGGCGGTGACTACGGTCCAGTCGTCACTCAAGACCCGCACATCATCGCTGCCGAGATTGATCATCGGTTCAATTGCAAGCACCATGCCGGACTTCAGTCGCGGGTTTGGGCCCCTTCCAACATAGTTGGGGACCTGGGGCTCTTCGTGAATGTCCAGCCCAACGCCGTGGCCGCAATAGGGCCGTACGACGCCATATCCCTCACTGCGAGTGTGGCGGTAGACCGCCCGAGAGATGTCATGAATGCGGTTTCCCGCCTTGGCCTGTTCAATCCCCAGCATGAGGCTCTGCTGCGTGATGCGCAGCAGCTTGCGGATCTCCGCGGAAATCTCTCCCACCGGAACGGTAATAGCGGCGTCGCTGTAAAAGCCCCGGTACTTCACCCCACAGTCAATACTGACCACCTGTCCGGAGCGCAGCTTTCGCTTATCGGGTATTCCGTGAATCACGGCGCTGTCTACCGATGTGCACAACGATGCCGGGAAGTCCATGTAACCAAGGAACGCCGGTCGTGCGCCCAGCTCGGTGATCCGTTTGTAGGCGTACTGATCGAGATCGAGGGTCGTGATACCGGGTTGCACCAGACGCTCCAGTTCTTCGAGCACTGTTACGAGCAGTCGCGATGCCTCGCGGATAGCAGTAATCTCTTCAGCGGTTTTCAGTCGAATCATCCGGGTCTCCTGCGGCACCCTGCCCGGCACAAGCCGGGATCAGGGGCGCTCACCAACATAGCGCAGGACCGCGCCGGCGTGCAAGTTGCCGCCGTCATACTGCAGCGCCTGACGGGACAGCTCCGCGCTCTGCCGGTACTCCCGTCGGTACGCGTGCAGTGCCGCCCGCAGCGCGGCCTGGCCGGCGCGCTCTTGCATCCCGGCCGCCGGCGGCAGCAGCGATTGCGCCAGTTCCACCAGCTCGGCGGCTTCGCTCAATCTGCGCCGATGCATCGCGATGCGTGCCGCGTTGACCGCTCCGTGCCATTCACCGTTTTCACGCCCGGCGGTAGCAAAGTGGTCCAGCGCGCCGTCAAGGTCACCCGCGGCAACCGCCGCAACGCCACGAAAAAACGCCAGTTCATCCGGTTCACCGCTCGCGCGTGTGAGCGATTCAGAATAGCGGCCAAGCAGCCGGTTCAGTTCAGCGGTACCGGGAAGTCCGGAGAGAAACCACGCCAGGTAACGCCGGACGAT
>PWMO01000232.1 GCA_003558175.1 Spirochaetaceae bacterium | reverse complement strand
GCGCCTGCCGCCAAAGCGGCAGCTGAGTCGGGGGGCGGAGCGCCCGAACGCGCGGGTGAAGCAGTCCGCGCGGGCGCTGCCGTGCGGGGAGCCTCAGGAATCGTGAAGGCCTCTCCGCTGGCGCGCAAGCTGGCGCAGATGAAGAACATCGATCTGACGCAGGTGCAGGGAAGCGGTCCCGACGGGCGGATCGTTAAGCGCGATGTCGAGCAGTACGAGGCGCGGCCTGCCGCCGCGGCCGGAGCCACGGTTGCAGCACAGCCCGGGCAGGACCAGGTCATTGCGGTGACCGGACGGCGTGCCGTCATCGCGCGGCGGCTGTCGGAGTCCAAGTTCCAGGCGCCGCACTACTACGTCAAGAACTCGGTTAACGTCGAACAGGTGATCGCTGCCCGCGCGGCGCTGAACAAGCAGTTGCCGCAGAAGGCCGGCTTCAATGCGTTCTTGATCAAGTTTGTGGCCGAAGCGCTGAAGCGGCATCCGGAGGTCAATTCCTCCTGGCAGGGTGACAAGATCGTGCAGTTCGGCAGCATCGACATCGGACTGGCGGTAGATGCCGGCAACGGATTGATCACGCCCATCGTGCGCAACTGCGGCAACCGTGGCGTGATAGAGATCGATGCCGAACTGAAGCAGCTGATCGACAAGGCCCAGAACAACGCACTCAAGCCCGAGGAGTACACCGGGGCAACCTTCACCATCAGCAATCTCGGGTCGTTTGGTGTTGAGGAGTTTACCGCGATCATCAATCCTCCGGGCGCCGCGATTCTGGCGGTTGGTGAGACAAAGCAGACACCGGTTGTCAACGACGCGGGTGAAGTGGTCGTCAAACCGATCATGAAACTCAGCCTGTCGAGCGATCACCGCGTGATCGACGGCGCCGCCGCGGCAAGGTTCATCAATGAGCTGAAGTTGATGATGGAGAACCCTGCGCGGGTGCTGTTCTAACAGCGTCGCGCAGACGCTGCATGCCGACAGGGCGTACAGGCTGAGAAGGCTTACAGGCTGAAAAGGAGAACCAAATCGTGGCTGCATATGATTACGACTTACTGGTTATCGGTGCCGGACCCGGCGGGTACGTTGGGGCAATTCGCGCCTCACAGCTGGGTCTGAAAACCGCTATTGTAGAGAGAGACAAGCCGGGCGGCGTCTGCCTGAACGTGGGCTGTATTCCATCCAAGGCGCTGATTCACCAGGCGGAGCTGTTCCACAGCACAAAGGCGTTGTCCGATATGGGTGTCTCGGTGGACACCTCGGGTTTGGACTATTCGAAGGTTTACAAGAAGTCGCGCCAGGCGGCGGACAGACTCTCGAAAGGGGTGCAGGCGCTTGTCAAGAAAAACAAGATCGAGTACATCAGCGGCGAGGCCCGGGTCAGCGGCAAGAACGAGGTGACCGTAGACGGCAAACAGAAAGTGACCGCCAGGTTCATCATGATTGCCAGCGGCTCGCGTCCCACCGAGCTTCGCGGATTTGAGTTCGATGAAGACCGGGTGCTGTCGTCCACCGGAACATTGATGCTGCAGGAGCTGCCGCAGTCAATGCTGGTGCTCGGAGGCGGGTACATCGGCATGGAGTTTGCCCACGTGCTCAGCACGTTCGGCACCAAGGTTACGGTTGTGGAGATGCTCGATCAGATTCTGCCCAACTCTGATGCCGAGGCGGTCGAGGTGCTCTCCAGGGATTTCGCCAGGCGCGGAATCACCATGCTGACCGGTACCCGGGCCGGGAAGCTCAAGAAGAGCAAGAACGGGGTGGAGCTCGAGATCGAGACCAGCGACGGCAAGAAAGAGACGCTCAAGGCGGAGAGAATCCTGGTTTCCGTCGGGCGTACCCCCAACACCGAGAATCTCGGCCTCGACGCGGTGGGCATCAAGACCGAGAAGGGGTTCATCCCCGTTGGTGACTACTGCCGCACATCGGTGGAGAGCATCTACGCGGTTGGAGACTGCGTGCCGTCTCTGGCGCTGGCCCACGTGGCGTCCAAAGAGGCCGAGATTGCCGTCGAGCACATGGCGGGCAAGAAGCCGGAAAAACGGCTGCCGGATGACCTTGTGCCCGCCGCAGTGTATACCGAGCCGCAGCTTGCCAGTTTTGGCCCAACCGAGGCGCAGCTGAAAGAGCGCAAAGTAGAGTACGGCAAGGCGGTCTTCCCCTACCGCGGCGCCGTTAAGTCCGTGGCGATCGAACAGCCTGACGGGATCGTCAAACTGCTCTACGACGGGAAGACCCACGAGATTCTGGCGGCGCACGTTGCCGGTAGTACGGCTACCGAGTTGATTCACGAACTGCTGCTTGCCAGGAAGGCCGAGCTGCTGCCGGAAGACGTTGCAACCATGGTGCACGCGCACCCGACGCTGTCGGAGGCGGTGATGGAAGCCGCGCGCGCCGCCGAAGGCTGGGCAATTCACTTCTGATCGCAGACGATCCGGAGTGGGGCGTGGTCCGGAGCACCGCTCGTCGGTGTTCCGGGCGTTCGCCGCTCCGCACGTGCACATCGTGTACTGCCCGCGGGTTCAGGGGTTTTCCACGCTCCGAGAATTCTGATAGAGTGCCGTATAGATGGATAATCAGAAGGTGAACTCAGCGCTTCTTGCTATTATAGTCGTAGTTGCAGTGGGCAGCGTGCTGCGGCTGACGGGCAGCATCTTTCTGCCCCTCGTACTGGCGCTTCTGCTCTCCTTCGTATCCTCGCCGGTCATCACCTTTCTCACCAGGCACAAGGTCCCGCGCCTGCTCGCAATTCTGTCGGTGCTGGGAATTCTGCTTACCTTCGGGTTTCTGATCGGCTTTGTGGTGTACACCAGCACGCAGTCGCTGCTGCGCGAGTTCCCTCTCTATCAGCGGCGACTCACCGGACTGCTGCAGGATCTCATCGAGCGTTTCAATCTTCCCGACTACCTGTTGGCCGAGTTCAACATCAACCGTATCATCGGCGGGCTGGTGGTCTCCATCTCCGGCAGCTTCATGGCGTTCTTCAGCGGGCTGCTGCTGGTACTCGTCTTTCTGCTTTTTCTTCTGATGGAGCGGCCCTACCTGCACTTGAAGATGCTTCAGGCGTTCCAGGGGCATACCACGCGCAAGATCGTCATTATTCTGGCGCATATCAACGCGCAGATCGGCCGCTACCTCAGCGTCAAGCTGCTGGTCAGTGCCGTTACCGGCGCGGTCATCTTTTTCTCGTTCTCGATCATCGGCGTTGACTTTCCGGTGATCTGGGCCATTCTCACGTTTCTATTCAACTTTATTCCCAGCATCGGCTCGATCATCATAACGCTGCTCAGCGGAACCTTTGCGGTGGTGCAGTTTGCTCCGGAGTGGGGCAGTGTGGCGGCTACGGTTCTGTCGATGATGGCAACTCAGATGATCATCGGTAACATCATTGACCCCAAGTTGCTTGGAGACAGCCTCAATCTCAGTCCGGTGGTCATCCTGCTGTCGCTGCTGGTCTGGGGATGGCTCTGGGGTGTCATGGGGATGTTCCTGGCGGTGCCGCTCACCGTTGCCTTCAAGATTGCGTTTGAGAACATCCCGGGGATGGAATCGTTCGGCATCCTGATGGGAACCGGAAGCTACCGCAAGCGGCGCAGACGTCAGGCTCAGCAGAGCAATCAGCAGAGCAGCAGGTCGCGGGTGTTCAGCAACAGAGGAGTACAGGGCAAGCATGCAGCGCAAGCGTCTACTGACCGGTGATCGGCCTACCGGCCGGCTTCATCTTGGACATTACGTTGGCTCCATAGCCAACCGGCTGAAACTGCAGTCGCAGTTTGATTGTCATTTTTTGATCGCCGATCTTCACATGCTCACAACCAGGCCGGACAAGAGCGATATCGAAGCGATCTCGGAAAACGCACGCCAGATGGTTCTTGATTACCTCGCGTGCGGCATCGACCCGGAGCAGTCCATAATCTTTCTGCAGTCGGCGGTGCACGAAACCTATGAACTGAACCTGTTCTTTGAGATGCTGGTGACGGTGCCGCGACTGCAGCGGCTGCCGAGTCTCAAGGACATGAAAGAGTCGGCCAACCTGGCCGAGATGCCGTTCGGTCTGCTGGGCTATCCGGTGCTGCAGTCTGCCGACATCCTGCTGCCACGCGCCCATATCGTGCCGGTCGGCAAAGATAACGAAGCTCACGTCGAGCTGACGCGCGAGATCGCGCGGCGGTTCAACAATCTGTACGGCGAAGTTTTCCCGGTACCCGAGGTGCTGATCGGCGACGTCCCAACGCTGGTGGGAACAGACGGCAACGCCAAGATGTCAAAGTCGCTCAACAACACCATCCTGCTTTCGGACAACGAGAAGACAGTCAAGAAGCAGG
>PWMO01000236.1 GCA_003558175.1 Spirochaetaceae bacterium | reverse complement strand
TGCGATGGCCGAGCCCGAGACTCCACCGAACAGCATCGACTGGATGCAGTTCACCATTGCCAGGCCGCCGCGAAACTGCCCCACGATGATATACGCGAAGTCCACGATCCTGCGCGCCACTCCCCCCTTCGCCATGATGGAGCCGGCCAGAACGAACAGCGGAATGGCGATCAACGGAAAAGACTGCAACCCGGTGGCGATGCGTTGCGCCACCACCACCGCGGGGAATCCCATGTACCAGGTAGTCACCAGCGAAGCGATTGCCAGGCAGAACGCGATAGGAATGCCCGCAAACGCAAGCAGCAGAAACAGACCGATGAGCACAACTGCGGGTGACATGACGCTACCTCTGTTGGGAATTGGGGTTGGGGTCGAGGCGGGGGTCAGGGTCGAGACCGGATTGGGGCGAGCCGAAGTGGCGCGTGAGCCGCTGCACGCCTTTGGCAAAGGCGAAGATCACCATCAGCAGGGCCGAAGCGGGCACAACGAGGTAGGTCCGCCCAATGGGGACGCGCAGCGCCGACCATGTGCCGCTGATGCGATTCACCAGCAGCAGCCCGTTGAAGAACAGATAGATCCCGAAGCCGCCGATGAGAAAATCGCCAAGCGCGCGCAGCACTACCTGACCGCCGGGCGGCAGGCGGTCAACGAAAACGTTCAAGCCGATGTGCGAGTCGGTCCACAGCGTACAGGATGCCCCGAGAATTCCAATCCAGATCATGGCGATGATGGCGAGTTCTTCGGCCCAGAACTGCCCGGTATTCAGTATGTAGCGGGCGAATACCTGCCAGCTGACAAACAGTGTCAGCGCCGCAACCATCATCGCGGTCGCTATATTCACTCCCCTCGCCAGTGCGTCACAGACGCGCTCCATACTCTTGATTGCAGCTCGCATCGCTCTCCCGTCAGCCTGCCTTCTCATCACAGAGTGAAACCATCGCCCGCTCTGCTCTGCGGGCGATGGAACCGTCTCAAGTATACGCTATCTTCAGTGTGCTTTGCCGTCGATTACCCTACTTTGCCATAATCTCCTGGATCAGTCCGCGTCCGACAATCGGATCGAAGCGGTCGTAGATCGGCTGCACGATCGATTGGAACTCGCGGATGTCGTCGACCTCGTTGAACAGCATGCCGCGATCGCTGAGCTGCTGCTTGGCCTCCTCGACGTAGTCGTTCCATATGCTGGTATGAAATGGTGCGGTAGCTTCGGCAGCCTGCATCACCGCCGCTTGCAGATTGGCCGGCAGCGCGTTGAACGTGTCGGCGCCCATAATCAGGATATCGGGGATCGACACATGGCGGGTATAGGAATAGTAGCGCGCGACCTCCTGCATGTTGAATGCAATGACGGTTGGCTCGTTGTTTTCCCAGCCGTCAATGACCCCCTGCTGCAGCCCGACGTAGACCTCCTGCTGGCCCATGGGAACCGCGGTCGCGCCCAGCGCGTTGATAGTATCGATGAGCGGCTCGCTCGGCATGACGCGGATCTTCTGGCCACGCATGTCCGCCGGTCGACGCACCGGTCCGGTGGAAGTCGTAACGCTCCTGAAACCCGAGTCCATGAAGGTAAGACCCTTGAAGCCTTGCGGCTCCAGATCCGCCATCAAGCGCGCACCGATCTCGCCCTTCAGCACGGCGTGCTGGTGCGCCTGGTCGCGAAAGATGAACGGCAGGCTCACCACCTGCAGGCTGTCGACAAACTGACCCAGCGGCGCGGCCGAAACCTTGGTGACGTCAATTGTTCCGAGCTGGATTCCTTCGATGTAGTCGCGCTCGTCGCCGAGCTGTCCGCCGCCGTACACCGTGATGTCGATCTGGCCGTCGGTAAGTTCACGAACCTGATCGGCAAAGTAGAGCAGTGATTTGTGGACGGGGTGGGTCTCCGGCAGAGTCGATGCGAGCGACCACTCGTACACCTCTGCGGTTGCCGCCTCTCGGCCGCCTGCGGCGAAGGCGCCCATTGACGTCACGACTACCAACATCAGCACAAGAATTGCAGTTCTTTTCATTGCTGTCTCCTTTTCTTCGATATCGAACCCGAGCACGTCGGGACTTGATCCTGTCTTTGCGCCCGGCGCCCGCCGGTTAAGAGCGTCACGCCGGCCGAAGGTTTCACGCCAACGCCTCCATCGGGACGGCGTCCATGTCGGTGAACTCCTGGTTCTCGCCGGCCATCGCCCAGATAAAGGAGTAGGATGCGGTGGCCGTACCGGAGTGGATCGACCACGGCGGTGATATGATCGCCTGCTCATTGCGCACAACGAGGTTACGCGTGTGCTCCGGGCGCCCCATCAGATGGAAGGCTACCGCATCGGCGGCAAGGTCGAAGTAGAGATACGCCTCCATGCGTCTCAGGTGGGTGTGGCACGGCATGGTGTTCCAGACGCTTCCCTCGTGGATCTGCGTGAACCCCATCACCAGCTGACAGCTGGTCGCACCACCGGGAAAGATGTACTTGCGCAGCGTCCGGCGATTGGCCGTCTCCAGCGACCCGAGCTCGATCGCTTCGGCGTTGTGCTGCGAAACGATCATGGTGGGGTACTCGCGGTGCGCCGGCGTGCTTACCAGGTAGAGACGAGCGGCGTGCTCGGAATCGCGGGACGAGACCATGACCGGCTCGGTTGTGCGCCCCACGTAGAGCGCGTCCAGCCGATTCAGCTGATAGTGCTCGGTGCCTACCCGTATCTCGGCCGGCTCGCCCACATTGAAGATGCCCAGTTCGCGCCGCTCCAGCAGGTGAGAACCGCCAATGATCGCCGGATCGGCCTCGAGGCGCACCTCCTTCCGCGGCACGCACCCCCCGAGCAGCATTCGATCGTCCTGTACGTAGACCCAGCGAGCCTGGTCGTACGCGAACAGGTCTTCCACGAGAAACTGGCCACGCAGCGCTTCCGTACCCATCTGTTCTGCATTCTGCGGTGCAATAGAGTACCGGATGTCCATCATCGTCCTCCCATCAGCGCCTGTTGCGTCAAGCGAAACAGCATTTCAACCCCGCGGCGTGCTGCGCCCCGCAGGGCCGCAGGCTACCCCGGCCCGTCAGCGGGCCAGCCACCCGCCGTCTACCGCAACGGTATATCCGTTCACGTAATCACTGGCCGACGAGGCCAGAAACACAACCGGCCCACAAAGATCTTCCGGCAGCCCCCAACGTCCCGCCGGAATGCGGCCGAGAATCTCCGCCGAACGGGCCGGATCGTCGCGCAGCGGCCTGGTATTGTTGGTCGCCATGTATCCGGGCGCAATCGCGTTGACGTTGATTCCGTGCCGGGCCCATTCGCACGCCAGCAATCGAGTAAGCCCCATCACTCCGCTCTTGCTGGCGGTGTAGGAGGGAACCCGGATGCCGCCCTGGAACGAAAGCAGCGACGCGACGTTGATAATCTTTCCCGGCCCGGCCTGTTTGACAAACTGCCTGGCCGCCGCCTGCGAGAAGAAAAACACGGTCTTCAGGTTGATGTTCAGCACGTCGTCCCAGTCCTGTTCGCTGAAGGCGATAGAGTCCTCGCGCCGAATGATGCCGGCGTTATTGACCAGGATATCCAACCGCCCGAGCTCCCGCTCCGTGGTGCTCACGATTTCTGCAATCGGGGAGATGCTGGAGAGGTCCGCCTCGATCGGGAGGAACCGTCGGCCCGCTTCCCGCACCGCAGCTTCCGTCTCGGACATGGAGATGCAGTCGACGCCGGCGATGTCTGCTCCGGCATGCGCCAGCCCGGTTGCCATACCCTGCCCCAGGCCCGTGCCCGCGCCGGTCACGATTGCCACTTTACCCTGCAACGAAAACATCTCAAGATTCACTGCTGCGCCTCTTTTCTCTCTCGCCCGCTCTGCGGGCAGCCGCCCCGTACATACGAGGACACGCTGCCACACACGCACAGCGTTTTGCATTACAAAACGCTGTTTCATTATCATGCGAAAACAGTCGGCTGTCAACAACAAACTTCACGATTACGTCTGGTGGGAGATCGTACCGCTCGAGGTCAGGACACGCCCTCAATTCCGGCAGGAAGACTGAACGAGTCGGACACGGTTGGTGCCTTGGAAAGATAGCCGATGCGATGCGATATCTTCTCGGCCGCGTCAACCACATACGGCGCCACGCTCTCGAAGGTTGGATCATCCTGCGCGCGATTCCACGACACGCTGATGGCAGCGATGATGCCGCCGCGGTAATCGCGAATGGGCGCACCGACGCAGCGGATACCTGCGTCGTCTTCTTCGTCATCGACCGTCCAGCCCTGCCGCCGAAGCTGCCGCATATGCTCCTTTAACCGATCAGGGTCGGCGGTAGTGTGCGGCGTTGACCTCTGGAAGACGCCACCGGCA
>PWMO01000066.1 GCA_003558175.1 Spirochaetaceae bacterium | reverse complement strand
CGTCAGCGAAGATGTCGTAGACGTAGGTCAGAATGGTGTTCTTTATCGGCGCGCTGGGTGTGTTGGCCTGGATGTGCAGGATGGAGACGTTCTTGCTTTCTTTGTAGGTGACGCCCTTGATTGTACCGCACATGACAATCGGCGTGTTGTGAATCTCGGTCTGGATCTTCACCGGCAGGCCGGGCTTGGCGCGTCCGCCCACAATGGCGGCCGCTCCGTCCTCGGAGATATCGACCATCTTGCAGCGATACCCTCCCGAGCGGGAGACGTCTTCGTTGGCTTCCTTGATCGATCGCAGCGGAAACAGCATCCCGGTAGTGTCGAGCTTGGCGCGAATAGAATTGCGCTTCTGGGTGCGAACCAGCTGATCGGAATGCGTAATGTGCAGAATGGGAAACTTGCGGTCCATGTAGTCGCCAATGACTTTCGACTCGAAGTAGTACCCCGCGTCCTCCATGCGCCAGAAGTAGACGTTGATCTTCTGGCCGCGCCACGAAACGCCAAACGGCAACGGTTTGCCCCTGGGATACGAGATGGCAATGTACTTGCGCATGTTTTCCACCACTTTGGCGTAGTAGATGCTTCCGCCGGGAAACGTGATCTTGAGCGGTTGCTGCGCCGAGATGCTGCGCGAGGACTGGATGCCGAGGCGGTACTTCGGGAGATTGAACTCGACCCGCTTGCGGAAGTCAAACAGCTTGCTGAGAAACTCCACCGCTTTTTCGTCGGTCTCTTTGTCCTCAGCACGAAAGCGGATGATGGTACCGCGGATACAGCGATCGAGCGTGCGTTCGGACCAGAACAGCGAAGTTGGATTCTTGAGCCGGTTCTCCACAGCAACGCGCCGCAGCAGGTTGAGCTCACGGAACTTGAAGCCGGACTCTTTGCCACGGACGTAGAACTGCACCCACGGAAAACCGAAGCCTCCGCTGTGCTGCACGAAGACCACGAATGCGACGATAAGCAGAAATAGAATTCCCAGCACAATCCACATTACGGTAGGTTGGTCCTCCCTGCAGTTCGGTTCCCTTCACATTGTCGGCCGCGGATGGAGTTTTGCTTACCAAAAAACGGGAACGGGCGCTATCTGCCGACGCCTTGTTCAGGT
This sequence comes from Spirochaetaceae bacterium, assembly GCA_003558175.1. GTDB lineage: Bacteria > Spirochaetota > Spirochaetia > DSM-27196 > PWMO01 > PWMO01. The sequence goes on along the minus strand of PWMO01000066.1, from coordinate 3,223 downwards.
ATTATCGCAATAATGAAAGAGAGTATACGGACAGATTCAAACGTATGTAAAGAGATTGTTCTGGTTTTTGCCGCTTTTTTTCTGCCGGGGATGCTCTTTGGAGCTCCGGTCGCCGACGCGCGTGCCTTCGAACAGCTGCCGCATCATCTGCTGGTGCTGATTACCGCCTTGCCGCAGATCGGGCTGATCCTCTACATCCTGTCACTGCAGCCCTGGTTATACCCCGCGCGCTACGGACTCATCGCCTTCAGACCGATCGAGCTGCTCCGTGCTCTGGGGCTGTTTCTTCTTCTGCTGCTGGTCCCGCTGGCGCTGACAGGCCTGCTGCTGCTGCTGCCGGATGCGCACCAGCTGCTGCAGAACGGGTTTCGCTGGCGCTTCTCGCGCTGGGAGTTCGCGCCGCTGGTGGTCGTGACATCCATCGTCGTGGGCTACCGGGAAGAGCTGTTCTTTCGCGCCTACCTCATCGGGCGACTGGAAGACGCCGGTGTCGGCAGGGGTGCGGCCGCCGTTGGAGGCAGTATTCTGTTTGGACTTGGACACCTCTACCAGGGCGTGCCGGGCTTTGTTGTTGCTTCAGTCACCGGTTTGATCCTGGCAATCGCGTTTCTGAGACGCAGAAGCGTGCACGGCATCGCGCTGGCTCACGGCCTGTACAACAGCGTGGTTCTGTTTGCCGGTTCGCTGGTAGCCCAACTTCCTGCTTGATTTCGCCGGAATAGTTTGATACCTATATATAGGGGTAACAGTATGATTCGAAGAATCACCGGTTTGATGGTGTTAATGGTGCTGGTTGGGGCAACGGCCGTTGTGGCGCTGGGCGGTGGCGAGCGGTCGGACGGACAGCCAACCGGCAATACAGGTGAGAACCCGGCAGCCGCCGATACAGCCGGATCAGACGCAGAGAGTGTCGCGGAAGCGCTCCAGGCTGCCGGAATTCATCCCTACACCGGCGCGCCGCGGCGCATAGATTTTGACCTGCTCAATCTCGCCGAGCAGGAACGGTCGCTGGCGGATTATCGGGGAAGAATCGTGTTTCTGAACTTCTGGGCAACGTGGTGTCCACCGTGTGTTGAAGAGATGCCCTCGATGCAGCGCCTTGCCGACAAATTCGAAAACGACGGTCTGTCGATGGTTGCCGTGAACATACAGGAGAATCCGGCTGCGGTGCGGCAATTCATGGACGAGCATGAGCTGTCGTTTGAAGTGCTGCTCGACCGACAGGGTCGAGCAGGACAGTCCTACGGCGTGCGAGGGCTGCCGACCACCGTAATCCTGGGGCGTGACGGATACGTGCTTGGCGTCAAGGTTGGATTTGCCCTCTGGGATACTGAAGAGGTCTTTGACGCGTTTCGCACCATTCTGGAGAGCGCATGACCGAAGCGCCGTCGCTCCTGCTGGCACTTGCGGCGGGGCTGCTCTCGTTCGCCAGCCCGTGTGTCCTGCCGCTGGTACCTTCCTATCTTTCGTACGTCGGCGGCGTTTCGATCGGCGAACTGCGCGAAGGCACCACGCGGCGGATCCCGATGCTCGTTCGGACGGCGCTCTTCGTTCTCGGCTTCGGGCTGGTCTTCGTAGTGCTGGGAATCCTGTTCAGCGGCTCGGGGCTGCTGTTTGCGGGAGTGACCCCGGTCATCAATCTGGTGGCCGGAGCAATCGTGATTCTGCTCGGCCTGAACATCCTGTTTGACTTCTGGGGCTTTCTGCAGGTGGAGCGCCGGTTTCACACCGGCGAGCGTCCGCGCGGATACCTGGGGTCAATGCTCGTCGGCATGGCGTTTGGCGCCGGCTGGACCCCCTGCATCGGGCCGATTCTTGCCGGCATCCTTTTTCTCGCGGGACAGTCTTCCAACATCGGTCAGGGGGCAGTGCTGCTGTCGGCCTACTCGCTCGGCCTTGGGCTGCCCTTCCTGGCGGCGGCGTTCTTCTTTCCGCAGGTGGGCGCTGCGATGCAGCGCATCAGGCGCCATCTGCCCAGGATCAAAACGGCCAGCGGGCTGTTTCTGATCGGTATCGGACTCCTGATTGCGCTTGGGCGCTTCCAGCAGCTCAACGCTGCGTTGATGACCTGGGGGACCGGTCTCCATCGCTGGCAGTCCGCGAACCCTGCCGGGGCGCGTCTCACCATGTCGCTGCTGTTCGCCCTGCTCGCGCTGCTGCCGCCGCTTCCGTGGCTGGTCCGCCGGTTGCGCGGACCGGAAGCAACGCGCGCCGTCCCTCACCCTGCCCTGCTCACGCTGACGTTACTGTTTGCCGCGCTGGCACTGCTTCAAGCGCTGGCGGTTGTCGATCTGGCACCCCTGGTGGCGGCCTGGCTGACCTACCAGGGAGTATAAGCGCCCGCCGCCTGGCTGTCGGCCTGCCCGTCGGCCGGGTGTCGGTCGTTGACCGCGAAACAGCTTGTAGTATACCATGCTCCCTGGTGCCGGAATTGTGCCCCACGGCGGGGTGCGGGTTCGGCACCGGTCTCTACGGGACATAATCGAACAACCTGCGAGGTGCCGCTATGAAAGACATTAAAGAGCTCATCCCACACCGTGATCCGTTTCTCTACGTTGATCATCTGGAATCGGCGTCGGCAGAGAAGATCGTCGGCTATCGTACCTACGGTAAGGACGAATACTTCTTCAAGGGGCACTTTCCGGGGTACCCGGTCGTTCCCGGCGTCATCCTTGTCGAGACAATGGCTCAGTGCGGCGGCGCCGGTATTCGTGAGCTGGGCACAATTGGAGATGACGCGCTGTTCTTTCTGGCAACGGTCGAGAAGGCCAAGTTTCGTCGCCAGGTCCGCCCCGATGAAACGGTGCGACTGGAGATAGAGAACCTGCGGATCAGCCCTAAAATGATCAAGCAGGCGGGGAAAGCGTACGTAGGGGATGAGGTAGCGGCGGAAGCTGAATGGCTCTGCCTGGTGGGCAAGGCGTAGCCATTGTGGAGACCGTACCCCGGCGCGTTCGGTCCCGAGCGCTTCGACACGCAGCCGCAGTTGCAACCTACAGCAAAGATGCCGAGGGCAGCTTTCAGGCGCAGACCTACGGGGCGCTGTGGCAGGCGGTAAGCGAGCTGGGGAGCGGGTTGCTGGAGTGCGGTATCGAGCGCGGCGAGCACATCGGCCTCATCAGCGACAATCGGGTCGAATGGCTGCTGGCTGACCTCGCCCTCCTTTCTATCGGAGCGATTGACGTACCGCGCGGCAATGACGCAACGATAGACGAGATCGCCT
>PWMO01000098.1 GCA_003558175.1 Spirochaetaceae bacterium | reverse complement strand
GGTTACGTTGAAGGTGCCCGGCTCGAGCTCCCGCGGGCCGGCGTGCCCGTCGCGGCAGGCGGCCGATAGCCTGGCCGCTTCACCCGCCATGGCCTGCAGGCTCTGCCGGTCGGCAAAGCGAATGGTAGGCACCATCAGGCCGCGCGGCGTGTCAACCGCAAACCCGAGGTGCACGTGGCGAAAGACGGAGATGGTCTCGTTCTCGAGCCGGCTGTTCATGAAAGCGAACCGCGGCAGGGTGCGCGATACCGCGAAGTGCACCAGGTCATTGATGGTTACCGCTCGCAGTCCGAGCTCTTCGTCGGACTGCTTGAACCGTGCCCGCAGCGCGAGCAGTGCGCGGGCGTCCGCGTTCATGTGCATGGTCAGCTGAGCGCTGTGCTGCAGCGAGGCGAGCATCCGCTCGGCAATCACCTTGCGCACGCCCCTCAGCGGGATCTGCTCGGCGGGACCGGGATACTCGCCCGCCGCGGACGCCATTGTCCCCACCGCGGACGCCATCGCGCCTGCCTCCTCCGCCGCGTGACCCGTCCGCACTCCGCCCCCGGCTGCCGCAGCCAGATCCGCGGCGCGCACACGTCCGCCGATACCGCTGCCCTCCGCCGGCGCCGTTACGCCGCCTGCGCGGTCGGCAACCGCCGCACGGGCAGCGGGAGTCAACGGTGCGCCGGCGGCCTGCACCGCCTCAATGTCCCGCTCGATGATTCGTCCGCCGGGGCCGCTGCCGGAAATCGCGCCGTAATCGATGCCGTAGCGCTCGGCAAGCCGCCGCGCCCGCGGCGAAATCGCAGTCTCACCGGCCGGCTGTTCTGCCGCCTCCGCTTGATCGGCCGCTGCGGTGGCCGCAGCCGGCTGTTCTGCCGCCACCGCTTGATCGGCCGCGGCGGCGCCGTCGCGCTGCCCGGTCTGTCCGTCGCGTCCCGGGGCCTGATCGCCGCGCTGCGTCGCCGTCCCGGCTTCCGCGCTGCTTTCCGGACCGGCTGCACCCTGTTGTCCACCGGCTCCGCTCGTGTTCTGCCCGGATTGCGGTGTCGGCGGCTTCTCGCCGGCTTCGCCGATGTACGCAATGGGACTCAGAACGGGGACGTCGTCATTGGCTTCATAGAGCCGCTGCAGCAGAACACCGGCGGCGGGCGCTTCAACCTCAAAGGTAGCCTTGTCGGTCTCGACTTCGCACAGAATGTCGCCCTGTTCAACCGAATCACCGACGTTCTTCTTCCAGTCGACGATCAGACAGCTCTCGACCGACTGCCCCTGGCGCGGCATCAATACTTCAGTTGCCATTGACTCCTCCTGTCTCTCGTGGTCCCGGCCCGTGTTGCAGGTAACCGCATCGACCGCTGCCTGCCGACCTGTCGGCGGCACTCATGGACGTGCGTGCATGTTTCCCTGTGGGCGGGAACTGTTTCTCATGCTGTGGGTGCCGAGAGGCGTTCACCCGCCTGCAACGACCGGCGCCATCTTATCACCTTGGCGGTCTGTTCACAAGTCGGGCGTTTCCAGCGGGGGCGAGCGCGAGTCGAGCGGGCGTTTCCAGCGGGGGGCGAGCGGGCGTTTCAAGGGTCGGCCTGCGAGCAGCTCTACTGAGGATCCCCCAGGGCGTCGTGATCGGCAAATACGGTGTACTCCGCGGCGAGCGTTGCCAGTCGGGCCGGGCAGTCATCATCGGCCACAGTCGGATCGCCAAAAGCGCGCAGCGCGGGCCGCTTGGCGGCGCCGACAAACAGCAGTACACTTACTGCCGCCGTGTCGATCATGGCGGGCGAAACGGTGATGCGTCGCGGAGGTGGCTTGGGCGACTGGTGTACCTGCAGAAACCCGGCGTGTGAACTGTGCAGCTGCGGCGAGCGCGGAAACAGTGACGCGACATGGCCATCTTCGCCGGCACCCAGAACCACGACATCCACCCGCGGTACGCCGGTTCCGCCTTGCGGCAGATCGAGTGCGGCGGCAAACTCGCCGATGCCCCAGTCCGGCGCTTGTTCGCGGTAGCGAAACGGCACACCGTTCTGCTGGCGCAGCGCTCCGCGGACGATCAGCGGGCGCAGCAGCTCGGCCCGGATCACCTCCCAATTGCGTTCCGGGTCACCCTCCGGCAGGCAGCGCTCGTCTGCGGGGAACACGGTAACCGCCGACCACGGCACGTCCTGGTCCTGCAGCTGCCGCAGAACGCCGGCGATCGAGCGTCCGCCCGGCAGCGCCAGGTATACCCGGTCGTGGTTTGCCGCACGACGTCGCAGCGCTGCGGCGATAGTCTCCGCGGCCATCCGCTCGACCTCCGGTCTGCTTCCGGTGCGCAACATCCCATTGGCGCTGCTTCGCTGTTCGGTCACGACGTTCGTCCAAAGTTCACGGTGTAGCGGCCGCCCTCGTTTGATTCATGATGAAAGATTCCGCCGAGGTGGATCGCCAGCAGTTCGACTATTCTATGCGTGATTGCGATCGCGCCGGGGTCGACTCCATGGGCGGCGTCGGCCGGCGTCGCAAACAGATCCTTACCCGGATGCCTGATGGTCAGGAGATTGCGACCTCTGGACTGCTCGGCTTCTATCTGAACGTAGCGCACCTCACCTGTGGTCAGCAGGTGCGTCATGACGTCGTGTACCACGAGGCCCAGCGGTATGGCGGTGCCGACCGGGAGCAGCAGGTGATCGAACGCGATCTCTACCGAGAGCGTGACCGGATCGATGCCGTGCGCGCGCGCGATACGGGGCAGTAGCGCGTTCAGGTAGGAGCGGAAATCTACTTCGGCGCCGTCTCCCGACTGCTGAACGATCTCGTGAACCAGCGCTACCGAGCTTATGCGAGTCATGCAGCGGGTCAGGTCGGCCGGCGCAGGCGCGGTACTATTGAGCTCGCGGTGGACCGACTGAAGGTCGGCGAGCAGCTGCAGGTTTGAGCGTATCTCTTCGTGCAGCCGCTGCACCAGCCCCTCTTTTTCCTGTATCCGTTCGCGCAGCCATGTTTCGGTCTGCTTGCGATCGGTAATATCTTCCTGGAAAAAGATGTAAGAACGAACCTGTCCATCGCCGCCGCTCACGGGGTAGGCCTTGATCCATGACCAGTAAGACTCGCCGTCCCGTCGCCAGACGATGCTGTCACCTTCCCATACCGATTCGTCGCGCAAGGCGGACTCCACCTCGTGCGCGGTATCCTCTTGAAGGTACTCGTGAAGCAGTCGGAAGATGTCTTGATCGAACACGTCTTCCGGACGAAACCCGTTCAGACGCAGGAAGTGCGGGTTGGCGTACTCCACCGCCCCGTCAACTGAGGCAATACAGACGGCGGCGTTGCTCTGCTCGATTGCCACCGAGAGCCGGTGCAGCATTTCTTCAGAGCGTCTGCGCTGCGTGACGTCACGGATGATACCTACCGTTCCGGTAAAAAACTGTGTCTGCGACTCGGTGCGATAGTGTCCGGTGGCGGCGATCTCGCCGTAGGCGATGACGGAACTCAACATGTCGGACGGAGCGGGGCCGCTCTTGCGCCTTATGCGCAGTTCCAGTCCCCGGGTGCGACGTTCGCCGGTGCGCCGTTCGTCAAACAGGCCGGGCGCTTCAAGTGGGCCGGTAATGGCGCCGCGCATTGCCGGTAGAACACGTGCGCGACTGACGCGGCTCACATCCTCGGCGTAGAGTAGCGTACTGAAATGCTTTCCGATCAGCTCCTGCGGCGTGTACCCGAGCTGTTTAACGGCGTTATTGACAAAGGTAAAGCGTCCTGCGGGATCTATATTATAGACGATGTCGGGCACCACCTGGATCAGTTCTTCATATCGTCTTTCGGTCGAACGAACCATGTCCGCAGCGGTCTCATCGCGATCGCGATCGCGCAGCACCTTGCGAATTGTGCATGGCAACAGGTCGAGATACAGGCCTTCATCGTCGCGAAGCAGATACTCGCAGCCGGTGGCGTTGTGAAGGGCGCACATCAGCGCGGTACTCTGCCGTCCCCCGATGAGAAGCGCTGGAACCGCGGCGTGTTCGCGAATCATTCCCTCGGCGCGATCGCCGAGGGGATCGAGGTCGAGCAGCAGAAACCGCTCTTCATGCCTATCCTGTTCGGTGTAACGAAGCTCTACGTCCGGCCACTGCCTGACCACCGAATCCGGGTGCACCTGCTCACTGATGCGGTCGCGCCACGCTTGAGCCAGCGCCGGATCTGAGGTTATGCAGTGTATGCGCAGTGCAATCATGAGAACCCTGAGTATATCACACTCATCGGGGCGGAATCAGCAAGCGCAATCCATTCAGAACCACAATTACCGTGCTGCCTTCGTGACCGAGCACCCCCAGCGGTAGCGGGACATGTCCGAGGAGCGTGAACACCACCAGAGTCGCCGCG
>PWMO01000056.1 GCA_003558175.1 Spirochaetaceae bacterium | reverse complement strand
GCCGCCGGGGCGCTCGAGGCAGCCGCGTCATTCGCGGCAACGGCGGCGTTATTGCATGCTGCGCAGCCGATCCCGCAGTTCCGCCGCGCGCTCGTAGTTTTCTTCTTCTACCGCTCGCTGCATCTCCGACTCGAGCGCCTGCACCGGGCCGTTGCTCTCGGCCTCGATCTGCTGCAGCGCCGACTGCAGGTAATTGACCGAACGGATGCGCTCAAACCTGAACGCCGGCGATTCGATCTCTTCCAGCGCTTCAATCTCTTCAATGGCGCCGCTGAGCACCTTGCGGGCGACATCCTTCACCTCGTTGCGGATCGAGAGCATGGCGCGCGCCATCGCGTTCATCCGCACGATGTACGGCTTGAACTGCAGTACCGAGTTGCGTTCTTCTTCGTTCGGGCAGTAACGCTCGAGCATGCGGCACAACGTCAGATTGTGCTGCGTATCGCGGCTGACCCGCTCAAAATCGTTGATCTGAAATAGGAGCAAGTAGCGATAGTAGAAGAGGATACCTTCGTTCTGGAGCTCTTGAAACTCGTCATGACCAATGCCGAACTCCGCGTCGCTGCCGTAATGCGCGACGTGAGCCGCAATGCGGTCCTGCATCTCTTCGACAAAGGTCTCTTTGCCGTGGGGACGCTTGCCGTCGGGCCGGCCGTCCAGTTCGTACTGCTCGAGTCCCAGTGGTAGCCTGACCTGCAGCACGTTTCTGCCGTCGTTTGCCGTGATGACGCGTACGTTTTTCTCCTGGTCATATGGCCAGCGCCGCAATAATTCCGTTAAATCCCGATCCATCTGCGGTGTTCCTCTCTCCCGTTTCCCTATACAATATAGCAACAGACGCACCATTTCGCACACACTCGGAGGGCATTCATGACGGTTGTTATCTCGGTTGGGGGGTCGATCATCGCGCCCGAGGGCGTTGACTGCGATTTCGTACGCGGTTTCTGCGCGCTCGTGAGGCGGTTTGTCGCGCACGGCGAACGGCGCATGGTACTGATCTGCGGTGGCGGCGCTCCGGCACGCCGCTACCAGGAGGCGTACCGCGAGATATCCGCTTCAACGGCGCACGAAGAACAGGATCGCATCGGAATCGCGGCCACCCGCCTCAACGCGGCACTGCTTCACGACGCCCTCGCCGACCTGACCGACCGGCCACTGCTGCTCAACCCGGAAGAACTGGACCAGGGCCCGCAATTCTCCGGCAGGGTGCTGGTCTCGGGGGGCTGGAAGCCGGGGTTCTCGACCGATTTTGTAGCGGTCACCCTGGCCGAGAAATGCGGCGCGGACACCGTCATCAACCTCTCCAACATAGACAAGGTCTACAGTGCCGACCCACGCACCAATCCGGACGCGCAGCCGCTGGACACCATCTCCTGGACCGACTTCCGCCGGCTGGTAGGAGACGAATGGGTACCTGGCGCCAACCTCCCGTTTGACCCGATCGCCACGCGCCGTGCCGCCGAACTCGGTCTGCGAGTGATTGCCGCCGGACGGGACATTGCCAACCTTGAGCTGATCCTGGAGGGAAAACCGTTTGTCGGGACTACCATCGGAGCAGCGGCCCCGGACTGACCAGACTCGCCGGACTGACCAGACTGACGGCGGCTGACCGCAGGCCGCCCGACCGCTCAGAGCGCGGCGAGGTGGTCGGCCAGCGCTGAGAGCGCTTCGCGCTCGATCTCCGAGAGCGATTCGGCCGTGACCCCCTGGCGGCCCAGTTGGGCGAGCGCGCGCGCGACTGCTGCGGGACGGTTACTCCCGGCGGCCCAGAGCAGCGCCTGCTCCACCTCGCTTGCCGCGGCAAACAGGGCCGCGATATCCGCCGCAATCGGCATCGCGGAGCTGCGACGTTCTCCCGGGAAACTGCGCAGCAGCACGGTTCGTGCTTCGGATTGGCTGCCTGCCTGAACCAGCGCAGCGGCAAACGCCACCACCAGCCGGTCACGCTCCGCCCCGTCGCCAATATCCGACAGAAAAAGGTCGGCCCGATCGAGCTCACCGGCGGCGGCATATATCTGCAAGACCTGACGCCCCGCTTCAAACCGCTCGTCACCGTCAGCCATCTGCAATACCACCGAGGTCGCCCCGTTCGCCTGAATGACCGCCAGTTCGGGGTCGCCAACCAGCAGGTAGCCGTGGGCCACCTCCACCATGGCTCGCACCCGATCCGCGGGCGCATCAACCAGCGACGCCTCGCGCACCGCGCGCGAGAAGAAGATGTACGCTGCCGACCTGGCCTGCTGCCGCCCGTAGCCCGCCGCCACCGCCGAAAGCCCGCGCGCGCGCTCCTGCGGCTGCTCGAGGCGCTCTACCAGCTCCACCGCCGAGAGCGTCTGCGCCATACGCACCACGTTGTCTACCACCTGCAGCAGGTACTCGGAGTCCGCTTCCGGAGCCGGCCCATTTCCCGCGCGACGGATCTCTTCGATTGCTTCGTCAATCGCACCGAGGGCGGCATCGCGGTTGCCGAGTGCCTCGTAGGCGGCCGCCAGTTCGGATATTGCGGCCGCCCGCTGCCACGGATTGGCAATTGAGCCGGCTGCCGGGATAGCCTGCTGGATCAGTGCGTTCATCGTAGCGCGATTTCCCGCCACATGGTAGCGCAATGCCGTAGAGACCAGCAGCTCAGCGCGAACGCCCGGATCTTCCAGCACAAACAGCGATTCAGCGGCGCGCCCCAGCAGCTCAAACGCGTCTTCACCGGCGCTGAACGCCGCGGCAATTACCGCGTCGAGCGCCGCACCGCGTTCCCGGTTGTCCGATATGGTGAGGGCGCGTTCGAGCTCCCGTTCCAGCAGCGCCAGAGCGTCTTCGCTGCGCCCGAGCTCGGCATAGAGCCGAGCCGTCTGCGCCGCCGCGCCAACCGTCGCCGCAGAGGCTGCGGTGAACGGGGCAAGCCCGCTCGCGTAGTCGAGCAACACGCCCGCATCAGCCGGCGCCTGCTGCAGGATGTACGCGTCGGCAATCTGGTTGGCAATCTCGGTACGCTCGCGCAGTTCTCCCACCTGCTCAAGCGTTCGAGCAGCAAGTGCGAGCGGTGAGCCTTGATCATTCAGGCGACGGAGATTCAGCGAAGGTGGTTGAGTCTGCGGACCGCCGGCGCACCCGGCCAGGAATGCCACGACACAGAACGCCACCACGGACTTCAGACGGCACATCATATATCCTGTTCTCAACAAGATATCAAGGAAGGATCGAAATTCCCAAGTGTGGTCAAAGATTCACCTGTTGTCCGCCGCGCTCTGCCGGAACTCGCCGCCGCCGGTTCTTGCCGCAACCTGCGTTCACCACCGCTACAGCCGCCGCGTCCGGCACACCCGGTCACTGCACCTGAGCGGCACGCCAGGCGCCGGCCACCGAGACGGCGCCGGCCACGGCCACGCTCAGAGCCCCTGGATAAGAAGTCGCGCGTACTCGTCTTCACCGTCGGCCAGTACCAGCCGCGCCTTTCGGGACTTGCCCAGCTTTTCGGCCGTTTTGAGGCTCATCTCCACCGTTCCGATGCGGCATTCGTTTTTGAGATAGATCGTTCCAAACGTGTGGGCGACACTGCCGGCGCCAAACTCCTCCGGAGTGCAGCCCGCGTAGATCTTGACGACGTACGACGAAGTCATCAGCCCGATGTCATAGCCGTCATTGGGATGGATGTTGATGGTCTTCTCGTCAAATGAATAATCGCCCAGAACCGCTAACGCCCCCGTCTGTTTCACCGCGCCTCTCCCCGTTTGGTGTCGAGTTTGTCCAATTGTACGAAATCAGCCCGATCTTGGTCAATGCGATTTTCGATGCTATAATGGCCGATCATGTACGGATCGGAACGTTTTCGCCGCAGAATCACCAAGATCCCGCGCTCCCATCCCGACGCAACGGAAGCCGAGCGTATCGCCGTGGCCCGCTCGGGCTTTGCCGGCTGCCTCGCGGGATTTCCAGATGAGATGGTTGACGACCTCTTCGCCTACTTTCACGACCGCAGCGCCGCCCTGCTGCAGCAGGACGGCAACCTCGAGCAGTACAGCGACCGCCTCGGTGCCGCGCTCGACCTCTTCCTGCTCGACTACGACACTGAAACCGACCCTTTCACCCGCGAGGACTGGGAGTTCGTCCGCGAATCAATCGACACCTTTGCCGTAGAGATGGACATGAACGTGGTCAACTACGTGATGGCGCTGATTGTCGAGAAGCGCCTGCTGTAGCAAACCTGCCGCATCCCGTTGCACAACCGCCGCGTTTTCGGTACTGTAAGGCTCTCGATTTCAGGCCGGCGTGGCGGAATTGGTAGACGCAGCAGACTCAAAATCTGCCGCCCGCAAGGGTGTGGGAGTTCGAGTCTCCCCGCCGGCAGTTTC
>PWMO01000366.1 GCA_003558175.1 Spirochaetaceae bacterium | reverse complement strand
TGCTCGCCGAACGCGTAGTCGATGTTGACGATTACCGCGCGACACCCCGCTGCAGATCGCTCCACTCCCGGGTCAATGCGGGAGATATCCGTCTTTTCCAGATCGATGATCTGCACCTGGATTCCGGTGGACGCAGTCTCTTTCAGGCGCAGGATTCCGTTCTCACGGGCGGCCTGTTGCGCCGCCGCGGACCGCTCCGGTGAGGCCAGAAAGTAGTCGCGTGCCAGCGCGTACATGAGGTCGCGTTCCAGGCCCCACTGTTGCTTTGTCAACGCATGGCCGGTTGACCTGCCCCATTCGAGAATCTCTCTGCCGGCTTCGGCATACCATGGATTCAGGCAGTTGGTCACCGAGTGCGTATTGCTGCTGATGATATGCACCGGCAGATCTTCGGGGAAGCCCGCAGGGTGAATCCCCAGCAACTCCTTGGCGGCCGATCCTACCTGCGCCGTCCACAACTCGCTGCGCCGGCTGTTGTAGCTGTTCTTGCGCCGCTGTACGCGTATCGCAAACATCTCGCGGTGTCGCACGATCTCCCAGATTCTCTCGAGCGGCCGGGCGGGCCAGACACGGGCAAAACCCGCGACCTCATCACCGCTGAAGGGAAACGCGGACGAGTTGACGGCAAACTCGACCGAAGCCGGCTCACCGCCAGCGCTGCTGGTTTCACTGTTCGTTTGAGCGTCGGTTTCAGTGTCAGCTTCAGTGGCGGCTTCAGCTCCACGGTTCACCGCGGCAAACAGCGCCGCTGCCGCCGCCGGTGTCTGCACCCTGCGGCGGATCTTGCGCGCTTCAACGGCGTACAGGCAGAGGCAGCTGACCAGATCGATCAGGTCCGACATTCCGTCGCGCAACAGAACCACGTTCTTGCCCGGAAGCACTTCCCAGATATCACGGCGCCGGGCCGCGGTCGAGACATTGGGGAAATAGGCCTGCGGCGGGGTGAATCCCTCAGGCAACTGATCGGTCAGCAGGAAGGCGAATACGCGCGTGACGTTGTCCGGCAGTCGCCGCACTGCATATTCCAGTGCCGCGAAATCGATCTGCACCGGCTCAGCCACCAGTGGATGCAGCGCCGGCTGCAACGCCCGATAGAGCCGCAGCATTGAGGTCACCGGAACATAGCCTCGATTGGCACAACGGATCAGCTCGACGATAAAGTGATCAAAGGCCGCAAAGATACCCTGTCGGTCGCGCAGAATATTGCCGAGCGCCTGGGTGAAGGCGCGCGAAACTTCTACCAGCTCGAGCAGCCGCGCTCCGCTCAGCACGTAACAGATGGTGGGTTCGAGCGCCCGAATCTCGAACACGCGCGGCTCATCGAACAGCGGCTCCCATTCGCCGAAATAGTGTCCCGCCTCGATGGTAAGTCGGCGCGGTGCGCCCGCGGCACGTGAATCCACCACCTCCACCGAACCACGATAGATCAGATAGACGAGGCGGTCGTCGGGATCACCCTGGGTAACAATCGTCGTGCCCGTCTCGAACTGCCGTCGCACCAGCTCCGGTATCAGCGCAAGCTTCTCACTCTGGCGCAGAAAACGAAACGGGGTAACGAGCTCGAGGAAGCTGAGCAGCTTTTCGGCGGTCGGCTCCGCGCCAACGTGGGCATCACTGTCCATGGCCGGCATCCTACCACCGCCCCGCGCCTCTTGGCTATCGGGCAGGTCGCGCAGGGTAGGGCGCAGGGTGGCAGGTCGCGGGGAGTCACCTGCGGGTTGGGCGCCGCCGGGAGCCGTTAGCGGTCGGTCAGGTACTGTGCGACCATACGGTGAAACTTTCGTAGCGCTTCCGTGTAGGAGTCGTGGAAGGTGTAGTTGATCAGGCTCTCTTCGATCAGCGTTCCGTCTTCAGCGGCAAACAGCGCCACAGGGTTTCGCAGCGCACCGATGATCTGGTTGACACCGACGCCACGCTGCAGCAGGTAGCGGGCAAACGAAATATCCTCGAGCGGCACCGGTTCGCCGCCTGATGCGTACAGGTATCCCATACCGTCGAGAATCTGTTCGAACGGACTCTTTGAATAGTGAAACGCGCGACCGCTGTGCATGGCTGGATTCAGCAGCCCCTCGGCAATCAGCCCCTGTCGCATCCTCTCAACCAGGTCGGCGAAGTAGGGATAGCCGGTGCGAATCCGGAAAACCATGACCGCGATATCGGTGTTCTTGCTGTTCTTATGCAGCAGCGCAGGCAGATCGTAGTTCAACACATAGTAGCCGTCGATTCGCTTGATAGATTGGCCGCTGACAATCAGCATGTCCGACGGATCCACCCAGGTGTCGAACAGCTCCTCCGGCCGCAGCTTCAGCACCCGCAGCGCCTCGAACGAGCCAATCACCGGGGCGTCGTCAAACGACACGCCAAACTGCTCGCTGAAGCGCCTGCGTATATTGGGAGTGCAGGCGCGCTTTCCCAGCACCGCGAAGTGCAGCTTTGGCGCGTAGTGACGCTCGACAATGTGGTTTTCCAGAATGAACTGCCCGGGGATGTTCGCGAGGTAGACCAGCTCGATCTCGACACGGTACTGCGGGCAGCGTTCGATGACGCGCAGGATGGTGCTCTCACCCAGCACGCCGTTGGTTTCCGGGCGCATGTAGACAAAAATGTCTTCGATCTCAGGATCAGATTGCGGCCCGCGGTAGGGAACCAGGACCGCCGGAAGCTTTTCCTGCCCTACAACCATGATTCCCTGCTACTACTATACCCCCATCAGCGGGTCGAGATCAATCTCGCACGCTGCGCACGGCATCTGAACGCCCCACTTCTCGAGTACTTCAGGGTGGATTTCGCCGTACCGTCCAACCGCAACCGTGCCGACGTATATCTCAGCGGCGCGTCCTGGAATGAAACGGGAGTCGGCGACCTCTTTCAGGGTATACTCGATACCGAGGTAGTAGAACAGCACCGAAACGTGGGAATTGATGAGCGTGAATCCGGCATCCGCATCCGCGCACAGCATACCGACGCTGTTGCGCGTCAGCGACCCGTAGTTGTCGGCGGCATCGCGGCGCACGATCTTGCCCACCTCGAAGACGAAGTGCGGGTACGCCGCGTTGGCCGATACGCTCTCCGCGCTCAGCAGATGCGGCAGAATCGAGCGGCGGACAAACTCGAAATTCTCGGACATCGGGTTGGCAATCTGAACGTGCGTCGCGGCTTCGGCATCCCACTCATCCTGCGGATACATACGCTCGATGAAGTCACGCCGCGAGCCGAGGTAGTTGAAGATCATCTCCTGGTAGCCGAGCCCAACCAGCAACTGCTTGACTCTTCTGCCGAACAGCTCCGCCGGCTGCAGCCGGCCGACCGTAAAATCGGACGGGACCTCCGGCGGAAAGCTCTCCATTCCGATGCCGATCATGACGTCTTCAACGACGTCGACCGGGTGCAGAAAGTCGTTGCGATACTCCGGCGGGTGGATAGTGACCGAGCCGGAGCGCAGCTCGGCGCCGATCCCCATCCGCTTCAGGCCGTCCAGAAGCTCGTCCGGTTCGATCTTGCGGCCGAGGAACTTCTCGACGTATTCCACCGTGGTGGTCGTAGGCTGCTGGAAGTAGAAAGGGGTGGTGATCTCGCGCCCGAGCGGCGTATCGTACGGGTACTCGACTTTCACCGGAAGCACGATGTAGCCGGCATCGGCCAGGTCACAGGCCACGATGGAGCACGCGGTGAGCAGCGACGGCAGGTCGGTGCCGGTCATCTCGATGAAGAGATTGGCGTCACCCTCTTCTACCGCACCGATGCGCGCACTGTTGATGATCGGAGGGAAACTGAGCACGTCGCCGTTGTCATCGGTGAGCAGCGGAAAACGGTCGAAGTCGGCGACAATCCAGCCGAACTCCTGGCCCTTCTGATGCTCCGTGAGCATCCGTCGCATCGATATCGGCGTATCCATCCCCAGTGGCATAAACTCGGTGGCGTCAGGGTCGGCGGCCAGGTAGCGTACCGGATAGGTCATGAGGTCCGAGCGATACACGCCCATGGCGATCGATCTGCGTTTGCGGCCGTAGTTCCAGCACAGCTTCTCCTGGGTCTGGATGAGGTCGTTCAGCAGCGCCTCATCGATCGGGGCACCTTCCACGGCAAACGCCGCGATGTACGGCCGCGTCTGCTCGAGGCCGGAATCCACCACCACGCGCCGGTTGCCGCAGTCGGCCGCCTGATCCGGCGTTGAGAAGAAGCTGTATGACGGTACGGTTGCCTCGCGGTAGGTGCGAAGCTGACGCGCCAGGCCCGCGGTCGACCAGAGGTCGGGTCGGTTGGTGTCGTTGAGCTCGATCTTGACGATACCGTCGGCGTCGGCCGGCTCGTCGAGCTCAGCCTTGGCCACGGTGAGCAGCCGTTCGAGGTCGTTGTCG
>PWMO01000262.1 GCA_003558175.1 Spirochaetaceae bacterium | reverse complement strand
CGGACGAGATAGACGATCCGGTTATCCGCAATCTGCTGGAAAACACCTGGCGTCCGGCCGTCTACGCCCAGATGATCCGCAATAACACCATTGACCTGGACGTATTGCGCCCGGAGTACGGGCTTTTCTCCTATCCGGACGAGAACCGTTTCCGTCTCGAGTCGCCTGAACGCAGCATTACGTTTGACTATCGCGAGATTACGCAGACCGCCGCGCGCCAGTACGCAGCACTGGGGAGCAGCCTGCAGTTCGCTCTGCGGGGAGACCGCGCGATCACCATTCAGTACATTGTCAACAACCAGACCGAATCGGTCGATCTCGAACTAATCGACGCGGATATCGAGGAGGTGCGCACCGCCGAGATCGAACGTCGCGATCAGCGCTACGAAGAGATCTATCGTCAGGCCGAATCGTGGCGCAGCTCTGCGTACGGTCGCATCACCCTGTATGAGGACGGCACGTTTGAATGGACCGGCAACCAGAATCTGGTGCCTACCGCCATTCCCCGCGGCGCGGGCAGCGGCGGCACGGTTGAGTTTCCGATCTTTCTTTCGGCGTCACTGCGGGGGAGTTTCCAGGGAGTTATTTCGTTTCGGTTCAACGGGCTGGACCGACCGGTTCACTTCCTGTACAACCTGCTGCAGGACGGCATCCGCCTGACCCATCTGCCGCAGCAGAGCATCACCCGCAACGTCGCCACCAGCGCCCCGCCCTCGTCAATTGTCGCGTTCTTTGCCGCCGAAGGCGTCGTGACCACAGAAACGGTCGAAACCGGCATGACCGAGGGCACACCGTAACCACGGCCGCCTATGACGGTAGTCACGCTCGCCTCCGTCGGCGTCTCCTACGGAGACCGCGACGTCCTGCGCAACATCAACCTCACGCTTGACGACCGCTGTCGCGTGGCGCTTACGGGCGCCAACGGCAGCGGCAAAACAACGCTGCTGCGGCTGATCGCCGGCCTCTCGGCTCCGGACAGCGGCAGCGTGACACGCTCGCGTGGCAGCGAAGTGGGCTACCTCCCGCAATCCGGGCTCGTCCATCAGGGACGAACTCTCGCCGAAGAGGCCGAACAGGCCTTCGCTGCGTTGCATGAGACGGTTGCACGACATGAAGCGGTTGCCGAACAGCTTGCATCAACCTCTCCCGGAGAGGAACAGCGTCAGCTGCTGATGCAGTTGCAGACGTTACAGGAGAAGATCGAGCGCTCCGACTACTATCGCCGCCAGGAACGAATAGACGCCGTACTGAGCGGGCTTGGCTTCTCACGCGACCAGTTCGACCGGCCGGTTGAAGAGTTCTCTTCCGGCTGGCAGATGCGCATCGCTCTGGCCAAGACGCTCCTGGCCGGCCCGGACCTGGTTCTGCTGGACGAACCCACCAACTACCTCGACCTTGAGGCGCGCGAGTGGCTGGAAGGGTTTCTGAACGGCTACCGCGGCGGTTTCGTTCTGGTATCGCACGACCGCTATTTCCTGGACACCACGGTGTCGGAGATCCACGAGCTCTTTCTCGGCGGGCTCAAGCGGTACCGCGGCAACTATTCGCATTACGAGCGGCAGCGCAGCGCCGAGCTCGCAGACCTCATCAAGCGCTACGAAGAGCAGCAAGCCCAGATCGCCCGGACTGAGGACTTCATCCGGCGGTTTCGCTACAACGCGTCCAAAGCCGCAATGGTCCAGAGCCGCATCAGACAGCTCGAGAAACTCGAACGCATCGAGGTTCCCGACGCTATGAAGCGCATTCACTTCAGTTTTCCGCAGCCGGTCCGCAGTGGCGACGACGCGCTGCGTCTGGAGGCAGTCGGCAGGCGCTACGGAGACACGCCGGTTCTGGGCGGCGTCTCGTTTCTGCTCTCGCGCGGCCAGAAGGTGGCCGTGGTGGGGCCCAACGGTGCCGGTAAGTCAACGCTGCTGCGCATCGTCGCCGACGAAGACCATGCGTACGAAGGCGCGGTGCGGTACGGTACCAACGTTGCGGTGAGCTACTTCAGTGAAGAGCTGAGCAGCCGCATGGATCCGCGCGCCACCGTGCTGCAGGCCGTAGAAGACGCAGCAGAGAGCTACCTGCTCCCCGCGGTACGCGACCTGCTCGGCGCCTTCCTGTTTCGGGGAGACGACGTGCACAAAGAAATCGGTGTGCTCAGCGGCGGCGAAACGAGCCGCGTGAGTCTGCTGCGGATGCTCGTGCGCCCGGCAAACCTGCTGGTGCTCGACGAGCCTACCAACCACCTCGACATACACTCCAAGGACGTGTTGCTCGACGCTCTGCGGAGTTTCGCCGGCACGGTGATATTTGTCTCTCACGACCGCCATTTTCTCGACCGGCTTGCCGAGCGAGTCATCGAGATCTCGCGCCCCGACAGCCGGGATTTCTCGGTGGTAACCGACTTCCCGGGTGACTACGAGTACTACCGTCGGCGCGTGGAAGCCGCGCAGCAGAATGCCGCGGCTCCGTCGGGTTCCGCGACAGAGACCGCTACCGCGGGAGCGGGCCGGAGCCTGAACGCCGCCAACGGCGCCAAAGGCGACGGCGGAACCAACGGCGCCAACGGCAGCGCAAGCGACTGGGAAGAGCGCAAGACGCGCAAGAATCGGCTGCGGGCGATCGAACGCGAGGAAGAGCGGCTGATGCAGCGGATCGAAGAGCTCGACCATCGCTGCGCGGTGCTCCAGCAGCAGATGGCGCTGCCTGAGAACTACCGCGACGGCGACCGGGTGCAGCAACTGCAGACGGACCTGCTCCAATCGCAGGCGGAACAGCAGCAGCTGACGGAGAAGTGGCAAGCGCTTGAACAGGAGCGAGTGGAGCTGCAGGAGGCGCAATGACGAGAATCATATCCTGGAACGTGAACGGCGTCCGCGCCGCGGCACGCAAAGGAATGCTGGAGTATCTGCAACAGGAGCAACCCGACGTCCTCTGCCTGCAGGAAACCAAGGCTCAGCGTTCGCAGCTATCGGACGATCTCGTCCACCCGCCCGGCTATCACAGTTTCTGGGCGTCCGCCGAACGCAAGGGCTACAGCGGCGTGGCGGTGTACAGCCGCGAAAGACCGCTCAATGTGGACATCATGAATGAACCGCGCTTTGACTGCGAGGGGCGCGTTCTGGCACTCGAGTATCCGCGGTTTCTGCTGATTACCGCCTATTTCCCCAACAGTCAGGACGGCGGCAAGCGGCTGGACTACAAGCTGGATTTTGCCGAATCAATGCACTCGTTGTGCAACCGCCTGCTGGCGGAAGGCAGAAACATCGTGCTCTGCGGCGACTTCAACGTGGCGCACCGGCCTATCGACCTGGAGAACCCCGCGGCAAATGAGACCAATGCCGGCTACCTCCCCGAAGAGCGCGCCTGGATGGACCGCTTTACCGCAGACGGCTACCTCGACACGTTTCGCCTGTTTCATTCGGAGCCCAGGCGCTACAGCTGGTGGTCGTACCGTTTCAATTCGCGCGCGCGAAACATCGGGTGGCGCATCGACTATCACTGCGTAAGCGAGAACTTCCGAGGCGCCGTGGATGACGCGGAGATTCATCATGACGTTGAAGGTTCTGATCACTGCCCCGTGAGCCTCACACTCGACCTTTGAGCCGGCCGGCACTCGAAACCGGATTCAAGAATTACTGACCTCAGAGGTTTTTCTCAGTATCTTTGGTCATGAAGACCATGGAGAGTAGCCAGAACAGATTACCCCTATTTCCGCTTCCGCTGGTGCTGTTGCCGTTTATGCCGCTTCCGCTGCACATCTTTGAAGAACGGTACCGGAAGATGGCGGCGCATTGTCTCGAACAAAACCAACCGTTCGGGGTAGTGTATGCCGGCAGCAATCAAACCCGGACGATCGGGTGCACGGCCCGCATCAGCCGCGTGACCAAACGCTACGACGACGGCCGGCTCGACATCATGTGCGTCGGTGAACAGAGATTCCGGGCGGAGCAGCCGCTGCAGCTTGACCCGTGGCTGGCAGCCGAAGTGGCATATTTTGGAGACGAAGACACCCACCGCATCGCTGAGCTGGCCCCCGCGGCGCGCGAAGTGGTAAAGAAACTCGAGCTGTACGCCGCGGTTGTAGGCGGCACCGTTGATCGTGCCGCGCTTGACGCGCTCGAACCACAGCAGCTCTCCTTCGTCACCAGTGCTTCCGGCATGTTCTCGCTCGCACAGCGGCAGAACCTGCTGGAACTCACCTCCACGCTGGATCGGCTGCAGGCGGTGAAGGATATGCTGATGCACGCGATCGCACGGCGACGGATGACACGGGCGGCGCAACGAGTGGTTGGATCCGACACCGACATCGAAGCGCTCCTCAACTGAACCGGCGGCCGGGGGCTTCCGCTGGCCAATTGCTTCTGCGGCCTT
>PWMO01000504.1 GCA_003558175.1 Spirochaetaceae bacterium | reverse complement strand
CTCGAGTGTCATGGCCGCCGCATCAGCGTGCTCGAGCCCGACGCACTCAAAGACGCCTGCGCCGGATAGCCGCGGTGCGGCGTCTACTGCAGCTCCGTGGGGAGCGTTCCTTCTTCTGTCATGGCGACCAGCGACTGTTCGAGAGCTGAAACGGTGGTGTCAACGTCTTCTGCAGTGTGCGCCGCCGAGAACACGTAGAGGCCGCCGCGCAGTGCAGCGATACCGCGTTGCAGCAGGTGCAGGCGCAACCGGCGCGCGACAGCAGCGTACGCTACACCCTCGAGCCAATCCACGTTGGTTGAGGGACCGGCGAAATCGGCATCATACTGCTCGCGCTCGACGGGGCCGAGATAGAGGTGAACGATGCTGCGGCCGTGCAATCGGGCAGATACTCCCAGCCGCTTGAGCATCTCATTGCCCTTGGCGCGGAAGAGACGCGCCGCGTGGTGCGCCTGCTGCTGAGGTTCGCCGCTGCGGTAGAGTGAGCAGGCGGCAACTCCGGCGGCCGCGGCCAGCGGGTTTGCGTTCCAGGTGCCCGCGTGAATGACCAGGCGCTCCGCAGGCGAAGCGGGGCTCAGTGGCTCGAACAGCTCGGCACGACCGACCAGTGCTCCCATCGGCAACCCACCGCCGGCGCATTTCCCGATCGAGGCAAGGTCCGGCTTGATGCCCACAAGCTCCTGCCAACCGCCGGGTGCGTCGCGAAAGCCGGTCACCACTTCATCCACGCAGTAGAGAGTTCCGTGTTTTCCGGCCAGCTCCGGGAGATCGCGCTGCAGCTGCAGGTCGATGGGAACCTGCCCGCTCATGTGAGCGCCCCCGCCCTCGGTCAGCAACAGCGCGTAACTTTCCGTGGCGAGCTCGCGCTCGATTGCCGCACGGTCGTTGAACGGCACCTCGGTGATCTCCGCCGTCACGCTGCCGGGAGCGCCGAGGGCGACCAGGCCGTCGGCCCAGCCGTGGTAGTTGCGCGCAAAACGAAGCACGCGACGGCGACCGGTGTGGATGCGTGCCAGCCGCATCGCGAGGAGGTTGGCCTCCTGCCCCGCGGCACAGAACTCAATGCGCTCGGCTATCGGCATCATACCGGCAATCAGCGCCGCCCAACGAAGTTCGAGCTCGTGATTCTCGCCGAAGTGAACTCCGCGCGACGCCTGCTCCTGCACCGCATCCACTACGGCAGGATGCCCGTGGCCCAGCAGCAGCGCTCCGTGACCAACGGCGTAGTCTATGTATTCGTTTCCGTCGAGGTCCCACTTGCGCGAGCCTGCGGCGTGCGTGATATACGGACGAAACGGGTCCGCTACCCGCACCGCGTGGGTGGCTCCGTGGGCGGCAAAGTGCCCGCTGGCGGTGCGGTGCGCCTCAAGCGATCGCTGGTGACTCCTGAGGTATTGCTGCACCAGCGGATCGCCGGCGTTCTGCCGCGGGCTCTGGTAGCGGCCGTGGGCGAGTGAGTCGGAAGTGTGCGTTGCCATGGTGTCCTCGCTGTTTCCCTGTTCGCTGATCGCTGATCGCTTTTCGCTGAAGGCGATTCTCGCCGACACGGTATCCGGAACGTCCAGTCTCTGCAACCACCGCGCCGCTCCCGCCTGGCCGCCGGCTCGACGCGGCCCCGGGCGCGCCTCGCGGTGCTTTGCGGGACCGTTGGAATCGTGCTACCGTGACCGGCATGCGCACCAAGCATCGTGTCAGTTTTCAGCCCGCGTCGGCCTTGAGCATCGTTGAGAATCAGAGCATAGATCTGGTGGTCACGTCTCCTCCGTACCCAATGATCGAGATGTGGGACGATGTGCTCGCGGCGCAGAACCCGGAGATCAGGGAGCGTCTGGAAAGCGGCGACGGTCCGTCGGCATTTGAATTGATGCATCGCGTGCTTGACCAAGTCTGGGCCGAATGCTACCGCGCGCTGCGGCCGGGCGGCTTTGCGTGTATCAACGTTGGTGATGCTACGCGCAGTGTGGCCGGCACGTTTCGGCTCTACACCAATCATGCGCGGATCCTCTCGGCCTGCCAGGCGCTGGGATTTGACAGTCTGCCTGCGGTTCTGTGGCGCAAGCAGACCAACGCGCCAAACAAGTTCATGGGGTCCGGCATGCTGCCGTCCGGCGCGTACGTTACGCTCGAGCACGAGTACATCCTGATCCTGCGCAAAGGTGGCAAGCGAGTCTTCAGTCCGGCCGAGCGGGAACTTCGTTCACGGAGCGCGTTCTTCTGGGAAGAGCGCAACAACTGGTTCTCCGACATCTGGGACTTCAAAGGCACGCAGCAGCAGCTGGCCCCGGCAGGCGCCGGCTCGGGCAAAGAGCACATGCAGACACGCCAACGGAGTGGCGCCTTCCCCTTCGAGCTGGCGTTTCGCCTGATCAATATGTACAGCATGCAGCAAGACCTGGTACTCGATCCGTTCCTGGGCACCGGCACCACAACGGTGGCCGCAATGTGTGCCGGCCGCAGCTCGCTCGGTTTCGAAATCGATCGGCAGCTGAGACCGGTCATAGAATCAACGGTGGCCGCCATTGCGCCGCGCCTGAACGATCGCCAGCTTGAGCGGCTGCGCCAACACGAGCAGTTCGTGGCCCGGTATCGAGAGACTCGCGGACACCAACCGAAACACTGGAACGCCGCTCACGGGTTTGCCGTGGTGACCGGTCAGGAAGCAAACCTTGTGATTCCGCAGGCCTTGTCGGTGCGCCCGGACGGCGATGGCCACAGCCCCGGTCCCGCCGGGCCCGGGACTCCGTGCGAGTTGCGCTACGTCGTCGAGCACTCCATCGAGCCGCAGCCTGTCGACAAGCGCCGGCCGCAGGTCGAGGTCGAGGTCGAGGTCGAGGTCGAATCGCTGCAGCCGGAGCGATCAGCGAGTCGTGATCCTCAGCAATACCTGCTATAGCCATTTCGCTTGAAATTTGCACGCACTGCTTGCAGATTTCAAGCGAGATGGCTAAGGACGGCAAAACCCTAATCGCGTGGTTGTCGAGCCGGCCCGGCCTCGGCCCGCGCCGCCCCTGCCCCTCTGACGAGTAGCATCGTCAGCCCTTGATTTTTAAACTACAGTCTGCTATGAAGAGCGCTGGTACAGGTAAAAAAGAATGCACGCAAATACATCTCGAGATCACTCATATCAAGGCCGCCGGGTTGGCGGGGCGCCCCCGCAGGTTGCGGGTTCCGAAACAGTGCAGGCGCTGCTGAAGGGGCTGCCTGACATTCTGCTGCGCGTTGACCGTGAAGGGCGGATCCTGCACGCCTCCAGCACCGTTACAGAACTGTACGGCCTGGTCGCGGCAGACGAAGTCATCGGAAAGACCGTTGGTGAACTGTCACCCACAGAGGAAGAATCCCGTTTCTGGCAGCGGGAGCTCAGCGCAGTCGTCAGGTCCGGCGAACTCGCGGAGTCGGAGCTCGCGCGCGATTACACGGACGGAACACGCTATCTGAACGTGCACTTTCTCCCCGAGGGCGATCCGCCGCAAACGGTATTGTGTCTCGTCCGCGATGTCTCTCCGCATCGCGCGATAGAAGAGAGCTACCGGACCCTGTTTTATGAGATGCTCGAGGGTTGTGCCGTGCACCGTATTGTCTGTGACTCGCGGGGGAAGCCGGTGGACTACGTCTTTCTGGCGGTGAATCCAGCCTTTGAGCAGATGACGGGCCTTGAAGCCGAGAAGATCGTTGGGCGCACCGTCATGGACGTGCTGCCCGGAACCGAGCAATCGTGGGTAGATCTGTACGGCAAGGTGGCGCTGACGGGAGCGCCGGCTCATTTCGAGCAGTACTCCGGCGTGCTCAAAAAGCACTTTCGCGTCACAGCGTTCCGGCCAAAGCCACACCAGTTCGCCACGGTATTCTCCGACGTTACCGAAAGAGTTCAGGTTCAGCAGGAGCTCATGGAGGCGAATCGGCGGCTCCAGCAAGCGAAGGACCGGGCGGAGTCGGCCAACCGCGCCAAGAGCCGTTTTCTTGCCAACATAAGTCACGAGATTCGCACTCCAATGAACGCTATCCTGGGCTTCGCCCAGGTGCTTGCTCGCGACCCCCATCTCACGGATCAACAGACGGAGCACGTAAAGACGATTACTCGTGCCGGCAACCACCTGCTGCACCTGATCAACGATGTGCTGGACATGTCCAAAATCGAAGCGGGAAAGGAGCAACTGCACCTGTCGGTGTTCAACCTTCACGAATTGCTGCAAGACCTGCAGGCGGTGTTCCGCTCGCGGGCCGAGGGCAAGGGACTGCAGTTTCTCTTTGAGCAGCGCGAGTCGGTGCCGGTCTGGGTCAAGGGCGACCAGGGCAAGCTGCGCCAGGTTCTGGTGAACCTGCTCGGAAATGCGGTCAAGTACACCGAGACCGGCGGGATAGCCGTG
>PWMO01000231.1 GCA_003558175.1 Spirochaetaceae bacterium | reverse complement strand
TTATGTGGTGACATAGCGTATAATATTAGTTACTAAAGCCGTCCTGCCGGACGGCTTTAGTATACGGCCATGCCTTCAAACGTACACCCCAGCTAAAGCTGGGGGTTTATGGATTAAAAAAGTCCGTCGGCCACGGCCGACGGACTGGATCAGAGAGCTACGGCAATACCTTGTCCAAACACCCGCTCAAGGTATTGGCACCCCCTTGACGGCTCCCCACCACCGCCTGATAACGGGGACCATGAATGATCACCGAAACCCTTTCGTTTTCGCCAGCCTTGTTCAATTCTTGGTATTCGTCACAAGTTGGCGGTAAACCGAAGCCGGCCGCCTTGCAGGCCCGACCTAAGGCCGTCCTACAAGTTAAACCTTCCCCGGAAAAATATCTGTAGCCCGCTTTCTTTGAGTAAAGGCACAGAACGCATCTCACCTTCTTCTCCGACACATCGAACTGGACTGTTTGGTAGGAACCCACAGTCACAACCAAGGCTTCGTTCAGGGTCATTTTGGCCCCCTTTCCACTTGAAAAGAACAACCGTTTTTTCGAACCAGCCAATCGACTGCTTCGCTCTCGGGTGACACTTTCACCGCGAGTCCCTGTGATCGAACCTCGATCAAAGGAAGCCGAGTAAAAATCCACCACCAAAAAACCTCCCCGCGAGGGGAGGTTGGAATTTTTTGTCTATATTTTTACCACTTAAAACTCACCAACCCGCCCTCGCGGTTCGAGGTTAATAATCGCAATGATAATGCTAATTATTATCGGTTGGTGTCGGTTTAAATTCATATACCCGCTTTTACCTTCTCATTTTATATTACCCCCGCTTTTATTGTCAACTTTTTTGGGTTCTCTTAAAAAACCATGGTCGATAAGCACTCGGTCAAACCAAAACCGGTAAATTCGCGACTTAAAACACCGATTTTAGACAGAATCACTTTGACCGAAAGACAGCGCCTCATAACAAAGACATAACAGGGCGCTAAAACCACTTGATCAACAACCATCGGAAAGACAACTAACAGTCGAACCTCCGGTTAGCCACCGAAGTCATCTATGAAAAAACTCCGGCCGGTATCCAACTTGAGCTTTAAAGAGCCCCCTCAAATCTTTGCCAACCGTCTAGTAACTACTGACTAACTAGACCGTGAACTGCCCGTTCTTGTAGATCACCCGTTCAGAACCGTCGTTGAGTCGGGCGGTCACTTCCCGCTTGGTAGTGGACATCATATCGGTGTGAACAGAAGAATCATTGAAGCCCAACTTCTGCCAATCCTTTTTCTTCAACTTGGCCGGGTCACCATCATAAGTATCAGCATAAGATTTACCCAAAGCAATGTGGGTATTACCTTGTGGCCCACCGACATTTTCATCATAAAGGGTCTCGGCCATAAATTTTTTGATTCGAGAATGGCGTTTGTCAGTCAGAGAAAATTCGCCAACCTTGTCAGCTCCAAGTGTTTTAATCATTTCCTTAAGGACCTTTTCGTTCTCCGCGGCTTTAGAGCGAACCACTCGGCCCTCCTTAAACTCCAGCTCGATCCCCTTGATCAGATTGCCGTAACGATAGAGCGGCTGGTTAAAGCGGATCCAGCCCTCGGTTCCGCGCCAGTCCGGCGAGGTGAAAACCTCAAAGCTGGGAACGTTCCGACCACTGCCACCCATCCAACGACGGGACCGGCCCAAGGTGATCTTCAGGTCAACATCCGAACCCTTAACGTAAAGTTCCTCGATCGGCATTTTAGATAGCCGGCTTCGGGTTTTCTCAATTGCTCGATAAACCATCTTCCACTCATTTACCGAATCAGCTTTATCTAAATAACAGGCCCGCTGAATTTCCCGCCAGTATTGCTCTAAAGACAAACCGGCTTCCTCGGCCATGGCCGGAGTACCGTAAAGAGCTATGGTCCAGGTAAATCGACCTTGATTTTCTTTTTTGTCCAACCATTGGCGCAGCGGCTTCATAGCTTCCCCTCGGCGCATGATCTTCTTCGGCTCCACCCCGGCCAACGCCCGTTTGTCGGCTTCACTTAAGATCACTATATTGTGATCGATCTCCTCGGCCAAGCCCTTCAGATACTGCTTCGGGAAAAAATCCAACTGAGCCGGAACAGCCGACTCGAAGTAAGCTCGAGAAAAATTATACCGCTCATCATCATCCGGCAGATATTGACCGATCATCTGAGCCCCAGCCGCCATAATCTCTTGCTGGAGTGCGAAATATAACGGTTTGGCCGACTCATGAGCGACCACTCGCACCACCTCACCCTTCTTCACCCCTCGACCACTGTTTAGAGCAAACCGAACCAGTACTCGGGCATACTTTTGAAGTACTTGATCGGTAGGTTGATAAATCATAAAATTAATTGATCATTAATAAGTCTAAAAGATAACCAAAAAACTTTTTTAACGCAAGAAAATTACTTACACATTAATATTGGCTCGCAAGCCACTCTCCTGAATCAGGGTTTCCTTTCTCAACACTCGACCGTACCGACGCATCCCCATCAAAATACCCAGCGATGAGAAAAGGATCAAAAGGTGACTGCCACCAAAACTCATAAACGGTAAAGTGGTACCGGTTACCGGCAGTAAACCGACATTGGCCCCGATATGGATCAAAATATGACTGACCAAAAAAACCGCTACCCCCACCCCGAACAAGATCTCAAAATTACCGGCCCCCATCAGAGCCGAGTGCAGGATCCGCCAAATGATCACCCCGTAAAGTCCGAATAAAAGTAAAACTCCCAAAAATCCCCATTCCTCGGCATAAGCGGCGAAGATAAAATCGGTTTCGTGCTCCGGCAGAAAATAAAGATTGGATTGAGTGCCGTAGCCGATCCCCTTACCCCATAACTGACCGGACCCGACCGCAATAGTGGACTGTAAAATATGATAACCGCTGCCTTGAGTATCCGTATATGGCTGAATAAAAGTCGCTAACCGATCCTTCTGATGCTCCTCCAAACCCACAAACCACATGCCGGCAAAAGCCACCAAACCGATACCGACCACCACGGCCAAATGAGTTTTAGAAATTCCGGAGACCAGGATCAACCCTAACCAAATAAATAAAATGGTAACCGCCGTACCCAAATCCGGCTGGAAAAAGATCAGGGAGAAAAGGATACCGGCATACAAACCGGAAACCAGAACATGTCGAAAATGAGCAATCTCAACATGTCGTTTGGAAAAATATTTGGCCAATAAAATGATCAAAGTCAGTTTGGCCAACTCCGAAACCTGAAAAGAAAACCCGCCCACTTCCAGCCAACGTTGGGCGCCTTGAATAGTAGCCCCGGTTAATAACAAGACGGTTAACAATAGACAAACAAAAACAAAAAGTAACATTACCACATTGGTCCGCCGCAAAAAGCGCCAGTCTACTGAACTGAAAATAAAAAACAGACCCAAAGAGACGGTCAGCCAGATCAATTGTCGCTGGAAAAAAGGATTTTCATCACTAAAGGTGAACATGGTTATCAAACCCAAACCCGCCACCGCCAACACCGCGCTCAAGAGCACCCAATCAATGTCACTTAAAAAAGAAAAAGAGTTTGACTTCATAATATCGATTTAAGAACAGCCGGCCGATTAGAACCGGGCGCCACCGACCTTAATCGAGAGGCGACTTTAATCCATTGCACCGCCAAGTCTATGCTGACTCTTTATGATCTTCTAACGAACCTCTCTCGCTAATCTGTAATCTATTTACATTTTGATCTCAAATCAATCTTCAGTATATTTCTTATCTCGCTTGCAGACTGAGGTAAATATTCAGATCTATACCGTTATTCAATAAAACCTTCGCAATATATCTACCAAGGGATATTAAAGTAAATCATCACTGTTAAATTGGTGTGATTCATTTTTTACAGCCACACCAAGTTGCCCGGAATCCTCCCCTCTTTTGAGCTCCACAAATTAAAATATACCGGTTCTGATTCAAGCTCACCTGTAATCTTTCTTAAAATCCTACCGGAAGTTATTTTAATATGGAACAACTCAACAAAACCCTTTGGCTATCCTCCAATAAATACTAATCTCATATTTGGATTGTATCATATTGACTCCCTCAAACACTTGAACCGGCTCTCTAACCGGTAACCCACCGAGAACTCGAAATTTAAAAATCCAATACCCGGGGAGAAACCTGAACCTCCAGTGGAGCGGTCTGAAGTTCTTCCGCTATCGTACTGTAAATATCATCGAGAAAATCCACCGTCGGTGCGTTGGCGTGATGATCGGGACTGGTGGCCAGCTCCAGAACAAAGGTGTCATCGAACGCTTCCCCGAGACTAATAGTGTAGATCTCCACTTCCATAGCTTTTAACCGACCCGCCTCCGACAAAGCGTAAGTGGAAGGA
>PWMO01000307.1 GCA_003558175.1 Spirochaetaceae bacterium | reverse complement strand
TCGCACCTGCCGAAGGCGACCGTCAGCCTCTTCCGCAAGGCCGAGGTCGGCGTTGCCTATGACACCATGGAGCGATACCAAGACGACAGCGGCGCGTTCCTGATTCACGGCAAGTTCCAGTTCTTTAAAGAGGGTGTGTCCGCGGCCGGCGTTGGAACCAACATCCAGATGGTAGAAGTTGGCGGCGAGTCGGAAAACGCGTTCCAGGTCTACCTGGTGGGCACCTACGGCGGGTCCTTCTTCGGTCAGCCGGCGGCAACCTCGGTGGTATTCGGCAAGACCATCAGTGACGCGGTGGGCGATACCGACATCGACTTCTCCATGGGCTTTGAGTTGACACTGCTGCCGGAGATCTTCCGCGGCTACGTGCGCTGGATCAACGACTTTGCCAACTACTCCTACAGCATCGCCCCCAGCGGCGGCAATGCCCGCAACCGTGGCTCATATAACACGGGCCTGCGCATCACGCCGCTCGGTGCGTCGCAGTACAAGTTTGTCATCGACGCCGTACTCGCCGACATCTTTGACGACAACGATCGCGCCTTCGCGCTGGGCGCCACTTTCGGCCTGGGAGTGAACTGACCGCGCCGCAGCGCGGGGCGTGGATCCGCGCCGTGCGGCCGCAAACCGGACAATACGCGGCGGCTGCACGGTGCGCCCACCGGCACGGTAGCGGCCGCAAGAATCTGGCCCATCTCATTGGCGGCAACAATTTCGGCACCACTTTTTCTTGTGAAACCATGACCAACCCGGTATAGTGGCCCAAGCGGAGGCAAACATGGATAAAGTGATTCTGAGCGCCAAGGATCTCGACGGGTATCTGACTGAAGCCGACAAGCAGTGCATAAATGAGATGCACGATCTCTATGATGAAGCGCTCGCAATCAGCAGCGTGCTCTCGACCACGCAGAACCAGAGCAGGCAGGCGGAAGAAAAGCGCAAACTGATTGAGCTGTACTCCCGCATGGGGGAGCGACTGCAGGAGATCCTGAAGACCTCATCCGCGGTGCGCGTCTATTCGTTCGAGACCCCCAGGGAAGTGCACGGGGAGGCTTCGCGGCTGATTGCCAAGCTGCGCGACGTTCGCACGCAGAATCACGAGTTCATCTATTACGTTCAGCGTGCCTACGAGCTGCTGTTCAACCTGGCTTTTTCGTCATCCGGATCTCAGCGCAAGAATCACCTCATCGTCAGTACGCCGGTCACCGTGCCGGTGCAGAACTACGCCGTTCATAAGATTCCGGACGTCGACCAGGAACTGGAGAACTGCGTGATGTGCGTGATGTTGCGCGGCGCCCTGCTTCCTTCAATGATCATGTCCAAGGAGATCCAGGAGTATTCTTCCACCGGGTACGTGACTCCGTTTGCGCTCTTCAGCATTCGGCGCGACGACACCAAGCTGGAGAAGAACATGGAGTACATCCTTGACCTGCGCAAGAGCTACTTCGATCTCGACGTGCTGCAGGGAAAGGACCTGATCTTTGCCGACCCGATGAACGCCACCGGCGGCAGCCTGGTAACCATTATGGACTACCTTCACGGCCAGGGTGTCGAACCCCGCTCAGTCAAGTTCTTCAATGTCATCTCGGCGCTCAAGGGATCGTTGCGCATCATTCGGGCGATTCCCAACGCACACCTGTATACCTTGTGGATGGATCCGGCGCTCAATGATGCCGCATATATCCTGCCCGGCCTGGGCGACGCCGGTGACCGCCTCAACGGTTCCGATCTGCCGGAGTCTCCGCGCAGCATCATCCAGCTGATCGCCGACTACGGCTCCACCATTTCCAATCTCTACCGCGCGCAGGTGCGCAAGATAGAGGAGACGGTGCTTGGAACCTGAGGCGCGGACGCAGCCAGCCAATCCTCCTCAACTTGCCTGCATATTGATCGTTGTTCTCGGTATGACGCTGTTTGCCGGCGGCTGCGCTACCTGGATTCGCGGCAGTGAGCTGGCGCGAGAGTACTACAACATCGGCAACGCCTACTATGACCTCGGGCGCTTCGAGCGTGCTGCGGACTACTACCAGCGCGCACTGTCGCTCGATCGGTCTCTCACGCCCGCCGGCTACAATCTGGCGCGGGTCTATCTGCGTGAGCAACGCTATGCGGAGGCGCAGGATGTGCTGCAGCAACTGCTGGCGCGCGATCCGGACAACCTGGTGTTGCGCGAGACGCTGGCGTATGCGTACTACCTCGCCGGAGACATTGATCGGGCAACCGTGATGTACGAGGAGATTCTGGCGCTCTCGCCCTACAGCGTGAATGCGCTTTACAATCTGGCCCGCATCGCCGAAGAGCAGGACGATGCGGAAGCGGCCATTGATTACTATCGCGACGCGGTGGCCGTCAGCGATAATGACGCGGAGTTGCTCTACCGCTACGGCAGGCTGCTCGCCGCACGTGGTGACTCCGACCGCGCGGTCGCCGTCCTGGAGCGCTTTCTGGCGGCGCGCCCGACAGACTCTGCGCAGCTCGTGGAGGCAGGCGATATCCTGCGGCGCGAACGCTACTTTTTGCAGGCGCGGCAGGCGTACGAGGCGGTGCGGACCGAGGCTGAAGTGTACCCTCAGGCTCTGTTCGGCAAGGCTGCCACCTACCTGTTGGGAGTGCAGGATGCCGAGGAGGGCCTCCCGCTGCTCGAGCAGGCATTCGATCGCGGATTCTCCGATGCCGACGCCGTGCGGGAGCTGCTGCAGTCGCCGGGTCTGGCGGGTGCCGATGCGGTTCGGACGCTGATCGAAGAACGCGGAATTCTCCAGGGCGGTGACGGTGATGGTGACGGTGATGGTGATGGTGATGGTGACAATGGTGGCAGCGGCGGTGACCCGCGGTAGCTCCGGAGCGCGCGTGGTGGCACAAGGCAGCGACCGGCCGCCTGGCCGCGGCGGCCGGCCGGAACCAAAGCCTGCATCGTCACGCCTATCCGGGCACTTCAGCCGGGATCTCGGTCAGGTCGCCGGCAGAGTTTTCAGCCTGGACATCAGCCAAGAATAGTCAACAGCTGCGCAAACACCTCGTCCGGCGGCGGAGCTGAATCGACATCTACCAGCAGTCCGCGGTCGCTGTAATAGGTGATCAACGGCTCGGTCTGTTTCTTGTAGACCTCAAGCCGGTTGCGGATTGCCTCTTCGCGGTCATCGGGCCGGATCACCAGATCTTCACCGGTCACGTCGTCTTTTCCTTCGACCTTCGGTGGACTGAACAGCACATGATAGGTTCGCCCGGAGGCGGGATGCACGCGGCGCCCCGAAAGTCGCTTGATCACCTCCTCATCAGGAAGAACAAAGTTCAGCGCTTTTTCGATCGTGGCGAAACCGGCTAATGCGTCGGCCTGCGGTATCGTGCGCGGGAAACCGTCCAGAATGAATCCGCGAGCTGCATCAGCCTGGGTCAATCGGTCCTTCACCAGTTCGATGGTGAGTTCATCCGGCACCAGGTCACCGGCATCGAGTATGGCCTTCACCTTCTTGCCGAGTTCGGTCTGCTCCTTGATGTTGGCTCGAAAGATGTCGCCCGTGGAAATATGCGGAATCGCGAAATGCTCGGCCACGCGGGTTGCCATGGTGCCCTTGCCGGCACCGGGCGGGCCCAAAAAAACCAGGTTCATGCAGGTCTCCTTTGATTCTTCGAGATAGTGTGCGTAAGTTTATGGTAAGGATTGACATTGGTCAACGAAGGAGAACTCTTATGGATTTCTGGGACCGTGTGAAGACCACTATTGACAGAAGCTTTGATTCGTCAAAGGACTGGTTTGAGAAGGCGAAGGGCACCGCGCATGAGCTGGGCGAGCGAGGTGTGTTGCGGGTTGAAATCATGCAGCTTGAATCGCGCGCCGAGAAGCTTACGGCCAAGCTCGGGGCGTTGACCTACGATGAACTGGTGAAGCGCGATGCGACGCACGTCGACCGGGACAGTCCCGGGGTTGCCGAGGTCATCGAAGAGATCGAGTCAATCGAGCAGCGGATCAACGAGAAAGAAGCGGCGCTCGCGGCGCTGAAGAAGAGAGAAGCTCAGTGACAGAAGTGAGAAGCTCAGCCATCGGACTCGGTAAGGAAGCCGCGAGAGCGGAGTTGCGAGTGCGTTGACGGAGCTGGTTCGCGGTGCGAGCGCGCTGGTTCGCGGTGCGAGCGCGTTGACGGGGCCGGTTCGCCGGCAGGCTGAGTCGATCAGAAATTCTTTGCTTTCTGCGTCTGGTTGTGTTGACTCTTCTGCGCTGAAGTGGTAGATTCAGCCTCGCTGCGGCACCGCGGAGAAGAGAAAGCAGCTGGTGTTGTGGTACACGGTGACACGGCAAGCATAACCAGAAGAAACGGGTTGTTTGTGTGCAGCGGATGTTGACACAGATGACGCGAATGTGGTAGGTTTGCCGT
>PWMO01000313.1 GCA_003558175.1 Spirochaetaceae bacterium | reverse complement strand
CCAGCTGTTGATTACCTGGGGCGTCTACCCGCTGTTGACCGGATTTGTACGCGACTCGGAGCTCATGATTCAGAACGCGCTGCGAACCGCGCTGAAGCACGGCTACATTCGGCGGCTGGAGAAGGTTGTGACCGCCGCGGGCATTCCCCTGAACTCGCCTCAAATGCTGAACACCATCAAGGTGCACTTCATGGGTAACATCCTCAACCGCGGACATGAAGGATTCGGGGGAGCCTGCTCGGGACGGATTGTCAAGCTGGATGATTCCCGGGATGAGGGGTACAAGCTTCAGAGCGCGCCGGGGCCGGCACCGAGAATTCTGCTGGTTCGCCATCTTACCGAGGCACATCTTCCGCTGCTCGATGCCGTCCGCGGAGTCGTCAGCGAGAGTCGCGTCGAACTGGACTTCGAGGATATACGCGCGACAAACCCGGACATAGTGATTGTGGCGGAGGTTCCGGAGGCGTTTGAGCAGTTCGAAGAGGGAACGTTCGTCAGCCTGAACGGCGAAGAGATGATTGTCTACGAGGGGCTGCTGCCGGACGGTGTGTGAGAAGCACGTAGCCCGGTGATCGGTGATCGATGGTATAATGTCGGCGCACAACAACAATTTCGGCACCATAGAGAAAGGAGAGCGGAGAGCATGAATTCCTACGAGCGTGTAATGACGAGTCTGAAGTTTGAAGAGCCTGACAGGGTGCCGATCGCCGAGTTTGTGATTGACCGCAAGGTCTATACGGCGCTGATGCCCGAGGCCCGGACGCAGTACGACTTTGACGTAAAGATGGGCATGGATGTGCTCCAGGCGCGGGCCTGGTACAAGATCGTCTCGGAGCAGGGCAGCAGCTTCACCGATGAGTGGGGAATTGTCTATACCCGCAACGTCGAGGCGGTGCCGCATCCGGTCAAGCCCGCCTACTCGGATCTGGGTTTTCTCAAGGACTTCAAGGTGCCCGATCCCGACCTGCCGGAACGGCTTGATACTCTGCCGCAGCTGGTGGCGGACCACAAGGGGGGACGCGCCATCGCGTACGCGCTGCGCGCCATGTTCCTCTGGTCGGCTAACCTGGTTGGGCTCGACAACCTGCTG
The DNA here is from genome assembly GCA_003558175.1 of Spirochaetaceae bacterium. Lineage (GTDB taxonomy): Bacteria > Spirochaetota > Spirochaetia > DSM-27196 > PWMO01 > PWMO01. The sequence continues at coordinate 3,292 of PWMO01000313.1, read as the reverse complement.
GAGTATATGTATACCGAGCCGCGGTTCGTGCACGACCTGTTCGATACCCTGGTTGAAGCGCAGACGCGCCTCGCGGTCAACGCGGTGCGTGCCGGCGCGGACATCATTGTTGAGACCGACGACGTGGCCTTCAACACCGGCCCGCTGATGTCACCACAGATGTTCGACACCTTCATCACGCCGCGGCTGAAGCGGTTCGCGGATGCGGTCCATGAAGCCGGCGGATATTTCCTCAAGCACACCGACGGCAACATCATGAAACTGGTGGATTCTTTTATCGCGGCGGGCGCAGACGGGCTGCAGTCAATTGACCCCATAGCCGGTATGAGCATGGGTGAGATGAAGCAGAAATACGGCAAGAAGCTCTCTCTCTGGGGAAACATCGATTGCGGAGGGCTGCTGACCGACGGTACTCCGGAAGACGTCGAGCGGGCCGTAATCGACTGTATTCGCCAGGGCGCTCCGGGCGGTGGTTTCGTGCTGATGTCGAGCAACAGCATTCCCCATTCGGCAAAACCTGAGAACTACCAGGCTCTGCTGGACGCGGGGCGCACATACGGAACATACCCGATCAGCGTGTAGGCGGCCCGAGCTGCTGGTTGGCCGCTGGATCTTCGCATGGCTGTGCCGGGTGCGCCGGAGAATTTGCGCGGCCGACCGTTACGGCTTACACTGAGTAGCAACTCTCTCCGCAGGAGGCCATCAATGGGAAGGGCATCGACCTACGTGCGCCGGTTGAAGCGTGCGCTCAGCAGGCTCGCAGGCTGGTTCTTCCCTCGGATGGAGGGTGCGACAACCCGCGCCCCGGAGGCGGAGAGCGCCGCGAATCCAGGGGAGGCACAGCCTGGGGCGGTGGGTGCTGCTGATGCCGACAGATCCAATCTCACTCGCCTGATCGAAGAGTTCTCGCCACTGCTGCGGGAGGTCCTGCGGAATATCAACAGGGACTTGCGGTATGACGAGGATTTTGGCCCTCAGACGAGCAGACCCAGGATTCTCAAGTCCGATTTCTCCGTGGCACGTTACGGTGAGTCTTTGACCGACATCTGTCTGGAGTTGGAGCGGAAGCACGGCGAGACAGTCACGGGCGTGGGGCAGCAGGGCCACGGTGAGTTCAGCGCACGCGCAGTGCTGCTTGTCCGAGTCCTGCAGGGCATTGACGATGACCGGGACGATTGCTTCGTGCGGGAGAGCTTGCGATTAGACCTGGCCGGACACGTACTCGCGGGCGTGTGGAGTAAGTCTCGAGAGATGACAACACTGAACGACTTTGTTCGCCGGTTTCACAGCGACATCGAGACCATGCCTGCCGCAGCATTGCGGAAGGACACCAGGGACGGCGGAGAGGAGACCGCACCGTGGAGCGTAGCGGATGTACAGCGGCTGTTCAAGGACGCGGTGCGCGTGGCGGCTTCCGTGGCCGAAGGCACTACGCAAGTCCCGCAATCACCGCAAGCGTCGCCCGAGACGCCGTTCCGCTCGTCCGGCTACCTGCTTCAGACCCTCATCGAAATGCACAGGATCACGAACGGACGCCGGCTCAAGTCGCTCATGCGCAGTCCCGCATCGCCGATCGCGGTGGTGGCCCTCGGCTTCCTGGTGATGGCGGGTGTGTGGATTGTCGCGATTGAGTTCATACAGGAGCTGCACGCAGCCCTGCCCACGGTGCCGCCGGGGTTCTGGCGGTTGGCGCTCCCCACCGTCAGCATCGCTGCCGGGCTGCTGGGGGCGCTCAAGCTGTGGCGGCTGGCAGTGCGGCGAACGCGCTGGCGCTCGGTCCTGGCGGGCTTTCGATACTTACGCCTCACAAAACTGGTGACGCAGCAGGAACTCGAGGAGTTTATCAAGAGGAAGTTCGGCGGAGACGACGGTGACCGGCTGATCCGTAAAGTTGGAACCCACAGAAGGTGAGTGACACGTCGCTACCGCTGTTTGCGTGCCCAGCGTACGAATCTGAGCACTTCGGGTACGCCTGTCGTCCGCACAGCTCGCAGCTCGCAGCGGGCTCTCTCGTCTCTGCCATGGCGCTTTGCCTTCTCTTTCGGAGCCGTGGACCGTCTCTGTAGTGCGCCGGAGCAGCGTTCCCCCTGCTCTGCTGTGTCACCGGCCCTCCGTGTCGCCGCCCTCCTGGAAACCCTGCAGTAGACCTGCAGTAGTAAGGTACAAATTACCGTCTCGAGCTGCAATCGAGGGCTGATCGTGCTGGTCGATTCCGGCGGCCGAACAGGCTGCGCAAGGCGGCGATTGTCGGAGAAAGTGAGAACACCCCCGCTCTGACTTCGGACCTGACTACAGAATACGCTTCACGAGTGCAGGAATCGCGGAGACCAGATACAGCGGCAAACGGAGGATCTGCCCGTCGAAGTGCGGGCACCCGGAATAGAGACACACGCCGAGAGGCGAGTGCTATTCTCCGGTGAACCGATGCAAGGACCTGAGCGTTCCGCTTTTGCCCGACTTGGCTTCGACCGGGACGCCCGCGGAATCAGCTGCGATTACGTAGTGGACCTGTACCGAGCTCTATTTCGCCTCCCGCTCCCAGTAGTAGAGGCTCGGATCCTTTCATGGCTCGGCCAGGAGCAGCTGTTCCTTCCCGACGAACTGCCCGGAAACGCCGCAGAGGTTGCCCGCGAGTCCCACATCGATGTACTGCAGCTTGAACTACTCATGGGATACCGAGGCACCAGGAGGCAGGCCGGACGCCTCGGTCCGGTGGATTTTGCGGATCAGTCCTGCAGTGACGAGCAGTTCAAATAGCAGTCGTCAGTTCACGTGAACGGGAGTCCGGATTTATGTTCACCTACTTGATCCGTTTCCCGATCAGTGCGGGAACAGACGCAAAGACCTTCTCCAGATAGGGGTGCCCTTCTCGGTGTGGCTGGCGACCATGGGAATGTTTCTCTCTCACTCGCGTCCGTTGGTGAAGAACGACAACCCGTACATCGAGGCGTTCTTTAGAACACTCAAGTACCACGCTGCCTACCCCGGCCGATTCGCCACGATCGACGAGGCACGCTCATGGATGGGCGACTTCATCGACTGGTACAACCGAACCCATCGCCATTCGGGGCTGGGCTACATCACGCGCGAGCAGCGCCGTCTCGGAGAAGACCTCGGACTGTTTGCTCGGCGAAACGAGACTCTGCGCAAGGCTTTCGAGAAGCACCCCGCGCGCTTCCCGAAGAGAGGCCCCAAGGAATGGAAGAGCCGACGGGTCGTGTATCTGAATCCCTCACGCGAAACAAAGCGGCTGATTCATCAAAAGGCGGCGTAATTCAGGTGACAACTTGCT
>PWMO01000230.1 GCA_003558175.1 Spirochaetaceae bacterium | reverse complement strand
TGACAAGCGTTCCGATCACCACCAGCGCCGCCACGAGGAACAGCCCGACAACAATCCAGGCAACGGACCCGCCCGGCGCGGTCCAGCCAAATACCAGCCAGCGGTACCGCAGCTGCATCTTGAGCGCATCGGCAGTCGGCAAAGGCTGTCCGGCACGGAACAGCAGCGCCGCGGCCGCCGCCAGGGCAACCAGGATCGATACCAGCGAGATTCGCAGTATGCTGTTTCGTACCGAAAGGGTCATGCCGGCGGCAGTATAGCAGAAAAAATAACACTATAGAACGACCGTGAATGTACGATACTCAAAGGTAGGGAGGCGTAGTGTCATGACGAGACGGCTCATGCTCGTGACAGCCCTTTTGATGGCGTTGAGCGGAACCCTTTTCGCCGGCGACATCGCCACCTTTGTGAATCTGGGGTTTTCACAGGATTCGCGCATCTTCATGTTTGGCCAGTATGGCATCGAGCATACCGCTTCGCGCCCGTTTGCCGAGCTGTACGTGGTGGATGTGCCGGAGAACCGCTTCGTACGCGACGGCGTACGACGCACGACGTTCGAAACGACGGTAAGCCCGGGTCACGACGGCAGCGGCGCTCTCTATTCGCTGCTGGCGACCAACGCAGAACAGCTGGCCCGCCACCGCATCGACCCGCTCAAACAGGGACGCCTGATCTACGTGCTGATCAATGAGGACTCCCCAAAATCCGAGATAAGCTTTCGCGACTTCTCAGACGGGACCCGGTATCACGTGAGACTGCGGCAGAACCGTCGCGGTGAGGGTGCAAACGTCTCGGCGGCGTTTCATCTGCTGCTGCGTGTCACCTCCAGCGACGACCGCACCCAGGAGTTCACGGTGGGGCTGCCCGATTTCTACCGCGAGGGGGTCTCGTCGTACCAGATCAATCAGGCTTTTCTCTCTCCGGATGAGCGGTCGCTGGTTTTTGTAATCGAACGGATCACCGACACCGCCACCGGACGCTCCGTGCGCTATATGGTGGAGACCGTACGGTTCCGCTGATTGCCACTCGCGCTGCCCTGCCGGTGGCGCGCCGGCATGCTCGCCCTTCTCCTTGACATCGCGCAACGCCTCCACCTACAATGCGCGCAAAACTATTCAGTGAGGATAGATGGCTGAACGCATTACTCCGAGGGCTGAGAGTTACTCGGATTGGTATGTAGATGTAGTGTTGGGAGCGGAACTGGCGGATTACAGCCCGGTAAAGGGCACGATGGTGATCCGTCCGCGCGGTTACGCAATCTGGGAACGGATGCAGTCGGCGCTGGATTCCATGTTCAAGGAAACGGGCCACCAGAACGCCTACTTTCCACTGCTCATCCCCGAAAGCTTTCTCAAGAAAGAGGCCGAACACGTCGAGGGCTTTGCTCCTGAGTGCGCGGTGGTCACCCATGGCGGCGGAGAGGAGCTCGAAGAACCGCTGGTGATCCGCCCAACGTCGGAAACCATCATCTGGAGTATGTACAAGAAGTGGATCCAGTCCTACCGTGACCTGCCGCTGCTGATCAACCAGTGGGCCAACGTGTTGCGTTGGGAGAAGCGAACGCGGCTGTTCCTGCGCACAACCGAGTTTCTCTGGCAGGAGGGGCACACGGCTCACGCCACCGCTGAAGAAGCGCAAGAAGAGACGCTGCGGATGCTGGACGTCTACCGGCGGTTTGCCGAAGAGTACATGGCGGTTCCGGTGCTGACGGGGGTCAAGACCGAGGCGGAGAAGTTTGCCGGCGCGATCAACACCTACGCGATAGAAGCGATGATGCAGGACCGCAGAGCGCTCCAGGCCGGCACGTCGCATTTTCTGGGGCAGAACTTTGCCAAAGCGTTCGACGTAACCTTCCAGACCGCCGCCGGCGAGCTGGACTACGTCTGGGCAACCAGCTGGGGCGTTTCCACACGGCTGGTAGGTGCGCTGATCATGGCGCATTCGGATGACAAAGGGCTGGTGATTCCTCCCCGACTGGCGCCGACTGAAGTGGCCATCGTTCCGATCTTCAAGAACCAGACCAAGGCGGAAGTTCTGGCGTACGCCGATACGCTGCACCAGGAGCTCAAGAAGCAGTTCCGGGTGGTACTGGACAGCGACGAAAACAACTCCCCCGGCTGGAAGTTCTCGCAGTGGGAGATGTACGGCGTTCCGATCCGCATCGAGTGCGGCCCCAAGGATATGCAGTCCAACCAGGTGGTACTGGTGCGCCGTGACACGGGCGAAAAGGAGGCGGTGGCGGTTTCGGCCGCACCGCAACGCATCGGCGAGCTGCTACAGGACATTCAAAAGGCGCTCTTTGATCGGGCCCTCGCGTTCCGCGAGGCCAATACGCGCGACATCGAAAGCTACGACGAGCTGGTAGCATTCTTTGAAGCAGACGGCGGCTTTGCCCGCGCCGCCTGGTCCGGCTCGCCGGAGGCGGAAGCCAGGATCAAGACCGAGACCAAAGCCACGATTCGCGTTCTGCCGTTCGGCAACGAGCAGGAGGCCGAAGGCAAACGGTGCGTTGTGACCGGCGAGCCCGCCCGGCACATGGCGGTCTTCGCCAAGAGCTACTGAGCTATTGAGCTATTGAGCGCGCGACGCGCAGTGGGGATCGGCTGCGGAACGTGCTATACTCTGCTCCGTCCCGGGTAGTTCTCTCAAGGGTAGCGCCCTCAAGGGTAGCGCCTCGAGACTTGCTCCGCTGCCGGACGCTTCCCGGCGTCGCCGGACGCCACCCAGGGGGTTGGTTTACTGTATGAAAGCGCGCCGCGTTGCCTTCCTGATACTGATTGCGCTCACCGTCACGCACTTGGCGCAAGCGTTCACCGTTGCCGGAATCGACGCTCGCGGCGGTGTCACCTGGATCGGCAACGGCTACAAGGAGTATCCGGACGGTACCACCGTTCAGGGCAGTGACGTCAGTCCACTGCGGCCCTTCCTGGGAGCGGCCGTTCCGCTGCAGTTGTCTCCGGCGCTGGTCTTCACGCCCGCTCTCGATCTATTCCGGCAGGAGTATCTGGCGGTAGAAGACGGCAAGGTGGTCCCAACGCAGATCGAAACGGGATCGGCAGCCGGCGACCTGGCGGCCACCCTGGGAGTCATTCTGAGCCTGCCGCTGAGCTACGAGTGGAGCCCCGCGGAGCGGTTTACTCTGGGGGTCGGCGGTGGACCGACCCTGGTTCTGCGGCTTCCGATCGGCCCGATCGACGGGTCGGACGCCTCCCCGTTGTGGGACTACTTCTTTTCCGACCTGCGGTTTCTCTACCCCGAAGCACAGTTCGCCTTGCGCTACGAGGCCTCGGAAAGGATTGAGGTTGGCGGGCTGCTGCGCGTTCTGTGGCCGGTGGCGCCGCTTATCACCGACTACGAAGTCCCGTTATGGGACGAGATGAAGATCGCACTCATGGCAACGGTTCGCTTCCGCCGCGACGCCGGCACCGATACCGAAATCAGATAAAATCCAGATGGTCGACGCGCTTTTTCATGCGCTCGGAGTGCGCGACGAGATAGCCGATGAAACCGGCAGTCACTACGTCGAGGAACACTCCGATGCTGATGAGAATCGGAATAATCGGCATCAGGATCAGAAAGACTTCCTCCATGCCGCGCCCGTAAGCGGTGGAAAGCAGTGACAGCGCCACCAGCACGCCGCTGCCCGGTACCGAACCGAGAATGAAAGAGATGGCAAACGTGGCTCCAACTACCCAGGTTACCTGTGTCACGGTGATCTCAAGCGCCGTATACGATCGCAAGATAAGAATAAACGATGCCGAGGCAACCAGACCGGTACCCGCCTTTGCCAGCACAGCAGCCAGTGGGAACACGGTACTGCCCACGCTGCGAGGAATCCCAAGGTTTTCTTTGCCGACCTTGACCAGCGCGGGGAGCGAGAAATAGGCGTCACGCGTGAATACTGCCGTGAGCATTGGGATCGTGAGGGCATAGAGCCAGACGTAGGGATTCTCGCGATCGGTCACAAAATAGAGAATGAGTGGAAACACGGCAAAGGCGATAATGCCCACCGTGAACAGCAGCACGATGATCAGCTGTGAGAAAATCTCAAAGTCGGTGATGGTCCGCAGCTCGAAGACGAAGGCAGCGGAAACGGCGATCATTCCGATACCCAGCACCTCCATCAGGTAGGACACCAGCCGATAGAAGACCCGACAGGCGGAATCGAACACCTGAATCAGCGGCTCGCTGAACCGTTCCTCCCGACCGAAAACCAGGCCGAGCAGAATCCCGAACACCGCGAGCGGAAAGAGAAAGTTCCCGTCGCCGCTGAAGATCAGGAACAGGTTGCGCGGGAAGACGCGAAAGACCAGGTCGGAGACCGTCGGCAGCGCCAGCACCGGCGCCTCCTGGAAGATCGGCGGTACGCGCGCCGGCGACAGGAAGAGCAC
>PWMO01000038.1 GCA_003558175.1 Spirochaetaceae bacterium | reverse complement strand
CCTCGAGCGTATGCAGCGTGTCCCCGTCAGGCGCCGCAATCGGCGGGACCACCGGTATTTCGGCAGCCGCGCAATCACGCAGGAAGCGGTGTTCGTCCAGAATTGCTTCAGCCGTCCAGCGCCGTGGGCGGTAGAACTTGGCGATAAGCTCGTGACCGTCGTCATCACGCACACCGTAGACGCGGTTCACGTAACTGGGATAGGGCTGCACACTCCCATCGAGCACTCGCTCATACGCCTGCTCAACGGCGTGCAACGCAACGTCAGGGGTAAGGAGATCGAAGAGACCAACGCGCATGCCGGAGTCTATCACGCGGCACACACGGCAGAGAAGCGCCGTCAAGACCGGCTGCCGCCACGGCGGCAGCCGATTATCATTGGTTCAAGATCGCGGCTATTCAAGCAGGCCATTCTCGCGTAGAAACGCCACGGCCACGTCCTCGGGTTCCTCTTCGTCAATATCGACTCGGCGGTTCAGCTCCGCCAGCGTCTCGCCGTCAAGCAGCTGCGAGATCTGCTCAATCAATTCAGGCAATTCGGGGTACGCTTCCACGATCCCCAGGCGCACAACGGGTGCGGGATTGTAAACCGGGAAGTACTGCCGGTCATCCTCGAGATTGATGAACCCAAACGCCGGTATCCGGCCATCGGTGCCGAAACCAACCGCCGCATCAACCTGCCCTTCGCGCAATGCGCCGTAGGTCAGCCCGGTTGTCATGAAACGGACCAGATCCGGGTTGAACTCAAAGTTGTAGAGCTCCTCGAGTCCGCGGATTCCGTCCTGGCGCTCGTAGAACTCGTCATTGGTACCGAACGAGATAGCCTCCGGGTTGCGGCGAATGTAATCGGCGAGGTCGGAGATCGTTTCGATCCCCAGCTGCTGCGCGTCCTCTTCCACCATCATGATGGTGTAGGTGTTATTGGCCGGCGCGTAGTCGAGCCAGGTCACGTTGTTGTTGCGTTCGTCCCACGCTTTCACCAGCTCAAACGTCTCGTCCGGATCGCCCACCGGTTCGTGCTCCATCAAGGTGAGCAGCGTTGTTCCGGTGTACTCCCAGTACATGTCTACCTGCCCCGCGTGCAACGCCGGTCGGATCACGTCCGACTCGCCCAGACCGGTGCGGTCCTCAACCGCATAGCCGTCGGCGCGCAGTATCTCCAGCAGCATGTTGCCGAGGATCAGCTGCTCGGTCCACGCCTTCGAAGCCACGCTGATGGTCGGACCCTCGCGCGTCACTTCCGCCGCACCGCCCCCAAAGACGGGAGCTCCCGCCAGCAGCAGCAGCAAGCCTGCAGCAATTAGAATCTGTCGTGTCCTCATACAAGACCTCCGTTTTTGACGTCTCCTTCACCCGGAATACCGCGCGGATATCCAGCGATGAATCAGGCCAATCACCTGGTCGATAAGAATCGCGAGCGCCGCGGTCATCAGCGAGCCCGCAATGATGTACTCAGGTCGGTGCATCGATATCCCGGAGAAAATCAACCTTCCGAGACCGCCTCCGGCAATCAGGTGCGCCAGCGTAGCCGTTCCGACGGTCAGTACCGCCGACGTCTGGATCCCGGCGATGATCACCGGCAACGCCAACGGCAACTCAATACGCAACAGGACCCGGCGCGGTGACATTCCCATGCCTCGCGCAGCCTCCATCACGTCCGGATCAACCCCCTCGATACCGGCGATGGTATTGCGGGCAATCGGCAGCAGCGCGTATATCGTCAGCGCAAAAAGACTCGGAACTCGCCCGATGCCCATGATCGGCAGGAATATCGCAACAACCGCCAGGCTCGGCACTCCCTGCGCAGTATTGAGAAACGCCAGTATCTGCGGTGCATACCGGTCCAGGGGGAACCGTGTCACCAGAATTCCCACCGGCAACGCCACAATGATAGCGATGAACAACGAGATGCCGACAAGCTCCAGATGCTGCACTACCAGCTGCAGCCCCTCTTCTCGCACCACGTCAAGCAGCCGTTCCCAGTTCATGAAGCGTCTCCCCGGATACCGGGAGACACCAGCACCCGTTCCAGCTTGTTGAACAGGTAGTCAATGAAGACGGCAAACACCGAGACGATTACGGCGCCGACGATGATCATGTCCGATCGGGTGCGAACCAGCCCCTGCTGGATCAGCACCCCGAGGTTGCGCTCACCAATGAACACCGCCAGCGTGGCGATGCCCACCATCATAACCACCGACACCCGCACCCCGGCCAGAATCACCGGCGTGGCCAGCGGCAGCTGCACCCGAAACAGGATTCGCCGCTGCGACATCCCCATGCCGCGGGCGGCCTCCATCACCGCCGGGTCGACTCCGTTGAGCGCCACGTACACGTTGCGAATGATCGGCAGCATCGCGTACAGCACCAGCGCAAGCACTGCACTCTGCCGACTCAGTCCGAGCCCCGGAATGGAAACCAGGATCCCGTACAGCGCGACACTCGGAACCGACATGATCAGACTGGCCACCGCCAGCACTCCGCGCGCCATCCGGCGGCTGTTGCGCACCATTATGCCAACGCTGACCCAGACAACCACGGCGATCACGATGGCAATCACAATCAGCACCGCGTGTTGCGCCGCGTAGCCGCCGATGCGGTCCAGGTTATTAACGAAGTACCGCAGAGCTCTCACGGCTACGCCCCTTCCTGCGTGGAGGAGTCCGAATCGCGCTCCTGGTACGCCTCACCGACATAGGAACGGATATCGTCGAGGTAGATCATGCCCATGAACCGGCGCCGTCCCTCCATGACCGGCACTGCGCCAATATCGTGCTGCAGCATGACCGCAAGCGCATCGCGCAGCGTGGCCTCGGGGGGAAGGAATGCCGGAAACGGCTTGATGAAGCGGTTCCAGCCCCGTGCACTGCCGGCCTTATCCATGTCGCTGCGACTGACATACCCCACCAGGTTTCCGCGCTCATCTTCCACTACCAGGCGGTTGCGCTCGGACGCATCGAAGGAAGCGCGCACCGTGCTCAGCTCAGCGGTCTCGGAAACCATGCGGAACTGCCGTTTGAGCACCTTTCGTACCGGAAGAAGACTCAGCACCTTCAGCGACCGGTCACTGCCGATGAACTCCGCCACAAAATCGTCGGCAGGAGCAAGCAGAAGATTCTCCGGCGTGTCGTACTGCACCAGTTGGCCGTGGTTCATTATGGCGATCCGGTCTCCCATCTTGATTGCCTCGTCGATATCATGGGTTACGAAGCAGATGGTCTTGCGTACCTTCTGTTGCAGGGTGAGAAATTCGTTCTGAAGTTGTGTCCGGGTGATAGGGTCGACGGCGCCGAACGGCTCATCCATCAGCATCACCGGCGGATCGGCGGCCATTGCCCTCGCCACACCGACACGCTGGCTTTGACCACCGGAGAGCTCGCGTGGAAACTTCTGCATGTTTTCGTCAGGATCCAGTCCCACCAGCTCCAGCAGTTCGCGAACGCGTGCGGCGACCCTGCCCTCTTCCCATTTCAGAAGCCGCGGCACCGTGGCAACGTTCTCGAACACGGTGTAATGCGGAAACAGGCCGGTCTTCTGGATCACGTAGCCGATCCCCTGGCGCAGCTGATCCTGGTCCTGCGTGAGCACGTTCTCGCCGTTTACGAAAATTTCGCCGGCGGTGGGCTCGAAGATCCGATTGATCATTTTGAGAGTGGTTGTTTTGCCACACCCGGATGGGCCGACGAACACGCACGTCTCTCCCTCCCGGACGTCCAGGCTGAGCCCGTCGACCGCAGGTCGAGCCATTGAAGAATACCGTTTGGTGACGCGATTGAACTGTATCATCAACGCTCCTTTGGCCGAGCAGGCCGGGACGTTGAGATACACCACGAATCAGCGGTCGAACCGCGCATATAAGCGGTCGCTCCGACGGTCACCGAAGTGACTCTCCGGCAGCGTCCCGGCGGGAAGGTCGCGACTACGTGCGCCCCTTCACGAGGCATCTGTATGCGACAATACACTATGATAGCATAGTTGGGTTGGAGACGCAAACACAACAAAATTGCCGTGCACCCGTTTCCGAGGCGCCATCTGCGGGTTCCGCACATACGGCCTCCGTTTGAGATGGACGGCACGATTCGGGTTGACGATCAGGCACGATGTCCGTATCTTCCAGTTGTAACAGTAATCGTTCCTATTTGCGCTAAAAAACGGCCGGTAGGTGACGAACACGGAGACAGAAACGGACGAGGACAGCTGATGTCGGAGAAGAGGCTGCGCCGCAGTCGGCAGAGAGAAAGAATTGTAGAGCTATTGCGTAATACCGACCAGCATCCCACTGCCGGCCGAATCTACGATGTTCTCAAGGAGGACTTCCCCAGCCTGAGTCTCGGCACGGTTTACCGGAACCTGGCAATACTTGTGGAACAGGGTACCGTTCGTAAGCTGGAGTCCGGCAGCACGT
>PWMO01000550.1 GCA_003558175.1 Spirochaetaceae bacterium | reverse complement strand
GCTCGCCGCAATCGCTCACGCGCCGCGAACGCCTCGACGGCTATCTGCGCGCGCTGCGCGACCATGGAATACAACCGGCCCGCGAGCTCGATATCCCCGGTGAGACAACCATGAGCGGTGGATTCCAGATCGTACGTGCCATGCTCGCCTCGCCCAACCATCCCACCGCAGCGGTCTGCTACAACGACGTCGTAGCCTTCGGCGTGGTGATCGGGCTCTGGGCTTCCAAGGTCGTCCCGGGGAAGGACTTCATGGTGACCGGCTTTGACAACCTTACCGAGACCGCCTTCTGGAGTCCTCCGCTGACTACTCTCTCCTGTTCTCCGGTAGAAATTGGCACGCGCGCGGCAGAGCTGCTGCTGAAATGCATCAAGGACAGGCGCCAGAAACTGCAGTCAATTGTCATCGACCCTGAACTGATCGAACGCGATACCTGATCCAACGCGATACCTGATCGAGTGACAGCGCCTCAGCCCTCTTCCAGCACGCTGCGCGCAATCACTATGCGCTGGATCTGGTTGGTACCTTCGAATATCTGGGTGATCTTGGCATCGCGAAACAGCCGCTCAACCGCAAACTTCTTCCAGTAGCCGTAGCCGCCGTGGATCTGCAGCGCGTCGGAGGCGCACTGCAGCGCGGCTTCAGAAGCGAAGAGTTTGGCCTGTGACGCCTCGCGCGAGTGGGGCCGGCCGGCGTCCCGCAGACACGCTGCGCGATAGGTCAAACCCCGGGCAGCGTCGATGCGCGTCTGCATATCGGCAAGCAGAAACTGGATCCCCTGGAAGTCGGCGATGCGCCGGCCGAACTGCTTGCGCTGCCGGGCGTATTTCACTGCTTCATCAAGCGCGCCCTGTGCAAGTCCTACCGACAGTGCCGCCACTTCGATACGGCCGCCGTCCAGCGATTTCATCACCTGCTTGAAGCCTTCGTTCTCCACCCCAACGATATTCTGCCGCGGAACAACCAGGTTGTTGAACGAGATCCCCGCCACCGCGGTACCGCGCAGCCCCATAAACTCCTGCGGCTTGCCGCGGTTGTGCCCTTCGACGAGCAGCAGGCTCATCCCTCGGTGCGGTTTCTCCGCATCGAGGTTGGTGCGCGCCAGCACTACCGCGAAGTCCGCCACGGCCCCGAGCGTAATGAATATCTTGGCTCCCCGCAGAGCAAACCCGTCCGAGGTCGGCTGTGCCACGGTTCTCAGGGCGGCCAGGTCGGACCCCGCCTCGCGCTCGGTCAGCCCGTAGGCCGAGAGGCGTTCGCCGCGCGCCACCGGCGGCAGAAAGCGCGCCTTCTGCTCGGCATTTGCGTACGCCAGCAGCAGACCGGTACCGGCATGCAGACAGAGGATGACATCGGCAATGGCCGGTGACACGCGCGCAAGCTCCTCAATTGCCAGCGCCGCTCCCATTGCATCCAACCCGCTGCCGCCGTACTCCCTCGGAAACCGCATACCCATCAGTCCGTACTGCGCCAGTACTCGCGGCAGCTCCGGCGGAAAGCGGTTTTGGCTCTCCATCAGATCTATGAACCTCGCGGCTTCCGCGGCGTTGAACCGCCGTGCCGCGTCGAGAATCTCCCGTTGTTCAGCGGTGAAATCTTCCATGCAACCGGCCCTCCTTAAAACGTTTTAACAAACAAACGACGCCGCGTCGTAATGTACTGTAGCGCGGGCATCGGCGTCAACGCAGTCGGTGTCACGAAATCGTCGTGCACCCTTTTCCGCCGACTTCTCTGTTTCCGGCGCCGGCAATATCTGCTATAGTAGGCTTCACTGAGTTAGAACGTTTTAGTTTTCCCCAACGCTCGGCTCGTGAATAATACACGACTGAAGCAAGACGGAGGAGCCGAAAGATGAAGACCAGCACGACACGGAGTATTCGCGCAGGGACGATCGACATCCCGGTGCACGAGTTTAACACGGTAATCGTGGGAACCGGTGCCGCGTCGCTCAACTGTGCCGATCGACTGCACCAGCTCGGCCGGACCGACATCGCTATCGTCACCGAGCAGATCGGTGGCGGGACTTCATTCAACACCGGCTCGGACAAGCAGACCTACTACAAGCTGTCCGTCTTTGGAACCGAGCCGGATTCGCCCTACGAGATGGCTCACTCACTCTATGACGGTGGGGCAATGCACGGCGACATCGCACTCACCGAGTCGGTCGGGTCGGTGCACGGTTTCTTTCACCTCGCTTCCATCGGTGTGCGTTTCCCGTACAACCAGTACGGTGGATTTGTGGGCTACAAGACCGATCACGACCCAAGGCAGCGCGCCACCTCGGCCGGGCCGTGGACCTCAAAGCAGATGGTAGAGTGCCTGCTCAACGAGGTTCAGCGGCGCGAGATTCCGATCTTCGAGCACCACGATTGCGTTGCGCTGGTTGTTGACGGCGAGCGCGTGATAGGGCTGCTGGCCATTGATGCGCAGCAACTCGAAGCCGAAAACTTCGGACTCACGCTTTTCAAGGCCGAGAACGTTGTGTTTGGCGTTGGCGGGCCCGGGGGGCTGTACAAAACTTCGGTGTATCCCGAGTGCCACCTCGGAGCGATCGGCCTGGCGCTTGAGGCGGGTGCGAAGGCCGTCAACCTGACCGAATCGCAGTACGGGCTGTCGTCCATCAAGTTCCGCTGGAATGTCTCGGGAACATACCAGCAGGTAGTACCGCGCTACATCAGCACCGATCAGGACGGCAAGGACGAGCGCGAGTTTCTCAATCCCTACTTCCCCACTATGGGCAAACTGGCAACCGATGTCTTCCTTAAGGGGTACCAGTGGCCGTTCGACCCGCGCAAGATCGAGAACCTGGGATCATCGATCGTCGACGTGCTGGTTTACATCGAGACAGCCGTCAAGAAGCGGCGCGTCTACATGGATTTTCGCCACAATCCGCGCGGCGGAGACGGGCTCGATCCGTTCCGCTTTGAGGATCTCGAGCCCGAGGCGTACCGCTACCTGGAAAACTCAAACGCACTCTTCGGCACCCCAATCGAACGGCTCGCGCACATGAACCGCATGGCCATCGATCTCTACCGCAAGAACGGGATTGACCTTTCCACCGAACCGCTGGAGATCGCAGTCTGCGCCCAGCACAACAACGGGGGCCTGGCGGGAGATATCTGGTGGGAGTCCAACATCGCGCACCTGTTCCCTGTTGGCGAGGTCAACGGATCACACGGAGTGTATCGTCCCGGCGGAAGCGCGCTGAACTCAGGCCAGGTCGGCTCGCTGCGGGCGGCGCAGAAGATCGCGCACGTATACGGCGAGTCCACGGTCGAGTTCGAAACATTTGCCGACGCTGCCGGATCGACCGCCGAGCGCATGACGCAGATCATCCGGCAACTGCTGCAGCCGGACACATCGGACAGCGTCGATGCGGTGCGGTACCGCGATGAGTTCCAGCAGCGCATGACCGAATCGGGGTCGCATATCCGCGAGAGCGGCGCGGTCGCGCAAGCGCTCGCGGAGGCTGAGGCTCAGATCGGCGCCTTTGCACGCGTGCGCGCGCGAACGCGAGCGGAACTCCGCACCGCGCTCAGCGCCCGCCACCTGGCCATCGCTCACGCGGCCTACCTGCAGGCTATCGAGACCTACCTGCAACAGGGGGGAGGCAGTCGCGGCTCGTACCTCGTGATGGACGCCGAAGGTGACCGGGTGCATCCGTCGCTTGACGAGCAGTGGCGCTACAAGCCGGAGAATCCCGCCCTGCGCGAGGTTGTGCTGGAGACGGCGCGCGTGGCGGACGGACGCTTCGAGAGCGCGTTCATACCGCGGCGCCCGCTGCCGGACGAGGAGTTCTGGTTTGAGACAACCTGGAATCAATACCTGCGCGGTGAAATCTACCGCTCTCACGATGAGCAGGATTAGCGAGGAAAGCGAGGAAAGCGAGACACGCGAAGAAAGAGGGAAGCAGATGCCGCTGACAGACAACACACGCAACCAGATATCATCGTTTTTCACAAACCCGCTTTGGGACCAGGCTCCGGAGCGGATCGACTACTTTGGCGGAATCATCGGCGGTGAGGAACCGTCACGCTACTCGGCGAGCCCGCATCTCTGGAACTCCCTCTTTCGCGCGCTGGACGTTGCCGGCTACTTCACGGCACTGGATCTGCCGCGTGCGGAGCAGCTGCCCGACGTCCTCGCGTTTCTGTCCGAGCTGACCGAGTGCGTCGATATCACGGTTACCAGCCCCTACAAGTCCGACGCATGGGACGCGGTGCAGCAGCTGCCGCGGCGGGTTGAAGTGGCCGACCGCGTCCGACGCCTCGGCTGCCTCAACCACGTCATCCCCGACCACGCTGGAGCAAGGCTCTTCGTGGACAATACCGACGGTCAGGGGATGCTGCGCGCACTGCAGAAGCGCAAGCCGCTCAGCGGTGCGCGAGTCCTGCTGGTGGGTGCCGGCGGGGCGG
>PWMO01000379.1 GCA_003558175.1 Spirochaetaceae bacterium | reverse complement strand
GTGATCAGCGTCGACGACGGACGGGTAATCGGCGTCGTGGGCGGTGTTTTTGACCCGGTGGAACTTGAAGGCGTGACGCTGCCCGAGAACGTGACAATAAACTCGAGCCTTTCGTATGCGATGTCCATTGAGTACGGCACCGCTCTGCTCGAGAAGGCGCTGGAGGCACCTCAGACGCCGGCCGAGTAGGCCACAACCGGCCGTGCAGAAGCCCGGCGCCGGGTGAGTACGCCGGCGCCACCAGGAGAGGCTACTTGCGGTCGAAAAAGGGACTCTTGGACGTCACCGACAGCGGGATCCCGTACGCCACGATGATGTCGCCCGAGAAGAGCTTCTGCTCCATCGCAATCTTGCCGATCGTGAACATCACCCGGCAGTCGACCCGATGGTCCGCTGCAACGCTCACCGCCGATCCCACCGCAATTCCCAGATCACCGACACAGAACGAGCAGATACCGCCGGCCTCCTGACAGCCGGCGCAGTCGCCGTGTCCGCAGAACCCGCAATGCGGAACGTTGCGCACCTGGTTGCGGGTTCCGAGTAACAGCACTGCGTGCGAGGCACGGACGTTTCCGGCGTCTCGAACGAACAGCCCCAGGTTCTGCGACTCTCCGAGCCGCTGCATCGCATCCGCCAGCGTATCTTTGTCCGTGCCGGTCAGCAGCAGCGTCTCGAGCTCGTCGACCCCTTTGCCTTTGGGAGCGGTACGCGCAGCAACAGCCATCAGTCGCGCGACGGTCAGAACCCCCTCGGTCTCCAATGCGTGTGATTCTGTGTTCATATGCGCCATGATAGGGCGCTTTGGTGGGCCGGTCAAGTTGCAGAGGGTCGTGTTATAATTGCCGCATGAGCCGCGAAACACTCTACGAGATAGTCGTCGGTCGCCTGAACTCGCGCGAAGATCTCAACTGCGCTGAAACAATGCTGTATGCCGCCAACCGGGCGTACAACCTCGGGTTGCCGCATTCGGCCCTCAAGCTGTCGGCCGGGTTCGGGGGCGGCATGGGAGTTGAGAGCACCTGCGGCGTTCTGACTGGAGCCTCCATGGTCTTCAGTGCGATGTTCGTGAAGGAGCGTGGTCACGAGAGCGACCGGGTGAAACAGCTGAACCAGGAGTTCTTTGAGCGCATGCAAAGCATCCTCGGGCACACCGACTGTGCGCCAATCAAGGAGGGCTGGCGTGATCCGGTTAGCGGCTGCCTGCCGGTGATGATCGAGGCGGCGCGGGTGCTGCAGGAGATCATTGACCGAGAGCGCGCGGCCGACGCCCGTCTGTGACCTCGATCAGCGCGTAATCTCGTGCCGATCCAGATACTGCAGTATGCGCTGAATCCGCCGATTGACCAGCACACCGATTGCCGGCGCGTCGCGGCCGCAGAATCACGCCCCGGGTGTCGGCGCCTACCCGGGGTCAGCGCTTGACGCGGGCGTTGCCGCGCCAGATGTCCCAGATCTGGTCTTCGTCGGCCGGCTGGCCGTAGTCGGTCAGGAAGGTGGTGGCCAGCGCTCCGCTGGCCCAGCCAAACTGAACCCAGGTCTCCGGATCCCAGCCGCGCAGGATCGCGTACAGCAGCCCGCCGACAAATCCGTCTCCGCCGCCGATGCGGTCGAGCACCGTGATCTCGCGAGGATCGGCCACGTACCACTGGTCTCCCACTGAGACAATCGCCCCCCAGAGATGCAGGTTGGTGCTGACCACCTCGCGCAACGTTGTGCCGTACACCTGTGCGTTGGGGTACTCCTTCTTCACGGTGGCAATCATACCCTTGAAAGCGTCCATCTTGGCCGCCAGGCCCTTGCCGCCCTCTTCCGGCCCTTCCAGGCCGAGGCTCAGCTGGAAGTCCTCTTCATTGCCGACCAGGATGTCGGCCAGCGAAGCGATCTCCTGGAACGCCGCGCGCAACTCGCTCTCGCGGTCTTTCCAGAACGATGCACGGTAATTGAGGTCGAAAGCGATGCGCGTGCCGTGCTTCTTCGCAAACCGCGCCATCTCAACGCACAGTTTGGCGGTTTCAGGGGAGAGCGCAGCAACCAGCCCGGAGAGATGCATGACCTGCACGCCCTCCTCGCCAAAGATCCGTTCAAGGTCGAAGTCGTCTACGCTTAAGGTTCGGCCGACCTCACCCGCGCGGTCGTTGTGAACGCGGGGTCCGCGCGACCCGTAACCGCTGTCGGCGATATTGATCTGGTGCCGATATCCCCACGGCCCACCCTGATCACGCTCGGGGCCCTCAAAATCGATATGGCGGCGTCCCAGATCATCCTTGATGAGCCGGGAAATGGGGCTGCCCTTCACAAACGCGGTCAGAACCTTGGTCTTCAGACCGAGGTAGGAGCTGACGCTCAGCACGTTGGATTCTGCGCTGGTCGCGTGCATGAAGAATGTGTCGCTGTTGTGAACCGGCTGCCCTTCTTTGGGCGTCAGGCGGATGCCCATGCTGGTGACGGTTAACAGCGCATACCGACTGTTTTTCCGCAGATCAATGCTCATTGCTCTCCTCCATTGCGGCGTATCGTATCGCATCCGGCCTGTTGACACAATGCACCGACACCGAATAGGATGGCATCTGCTTCGCGTGGGGGTGTAGCTCAGTTGGTAGAGCGCTTGAATGGCATTCAAGAGGTAACGGGTTCAACTCCCGTCACCTCCAAACGTGACCTGGGAAGCCGACGTAGCACGTGGTACCTTACTGAGAAGACGGTGTTAGCCTGCGGCAACACCGGGTTGGTGTACTGCGGGGTGCCCTATGAGCAACGATTCCAAACAGAGCCGTGGTGAGATGTTCGCCGGAGATATCGATCCTGAGATCGCCGAGTTGATCGGTGTCCCGGACGACACTCCCGAGACCGACGCCCCGGATTTCTCCGACCTCTTCGGCGAGCCGGACGCTACAGACGTTTCGGATCTGCTCCCGGCCGATGACGCGCCGGATTTCAGCGTCCGCAGTTTTGTGATCCCTGAGAAGTTCCAGGAAGACGAAGCAAAACCCTATTTCGGCGACAAGAACTACTACAAGTCGGTGTTGACCGGAGAAGGTGACGTCTCGCAGCGGGTACATTCAATTCTGGGTTCGTTTCTGAATGCGCAGGATCCGCATGACCGCTCCACCTACCGCGCCCGCCTCGTCCCTGCGTACTGGGAACTGGTGTCAAAGATGGCGCCGAAGGCGGTCGGTGCCGGACCAACATCCAAGACGCTCGCGTTGCGGTTTGCCGTACTGTTACCGACGCTTATCTCGGCCGAGCAGCGCGCAATGCTCTCGCGGGTGATTTTCCACAACGGCACCGACGAACCGATACACTACGTTGACGAGTGGGTGTCTTTGATCGCCCAGGGCCGAATCAATCCGTCCGCGGTGGACGAGACAAAGACGTCCGGCCGCAACAGCAACCAGCGGCTGAACGCGCAGCTGGAAAAGACGCGCGGCCGCTATGAGGCGCAGCTCTCGCTGATCCGGACCCAACAGAGTGAGATCACGGACCAGGAGGCGTTGCTGGCACAGAACCTGCGGGAAATCAGCCGGCATACGCCGCTCGAGCACTACAACGGCCTTTGGGGGCCGTACACCGATGCGCAGAAGAGCGCGCTGTCGGAGATGGGTAACGTCATTCGCCGGCTGCTCACGGTGAACAAAGAGCTCGGCAGGCAGTTCCACGAACTGGGCGTGATACAGGACCAGCTTGAGGAACTGCAGCGCAAAGAGGCAGAGGCCGGCGGCAACGTGATGGACAGCCGCGTCGTTGTCACCGAGATGAACACCGTGCGCCAGATGGCCAAGATGTGCATCGGGCGGCAGGGCAACCACTTCCCGGTACTGATGAAGCAGTACTTCCGCGGCGGGCTGCATGAGGTCTGCACGCGGGAGAACGTCATCAAAACGCTGGCTCACGCGGAGTATCTCGATCCCGGGGTCTTCCTGCGCACGTTCAAGATGCAGACCAACCGGATAGTCCCGAATATAATCCTGATCCCCTGCTACGGCGAATACGGCATCTGCTGGGAGCCGTTTGAGCGCTTCAACCGCGCCTCGAGCCGCGGCAGAATCGCGCTGCCGATGTACCCCAAAGACATGACGGTGGCGGTGATTGCGGCGCTGGGCGATCTGCGCTGGCAGGTAGCAAAGGAGAAGGCGCAGCATTACTGGATGGAAGAGGGCCTGACCGGCTGGTACTACCAGTGGTTCAGCGACACCAGGCAGAAAGGTGACGTCAAGGACGCCTTCATCCAGGACTACATTCTCTGGATCACCAAAGAGAGCGAAGGCACGCAGAAGCTCGCCCGCGAAGTCCGCGATATACTCTGGCGCTACCTGCCGTTCCCGCAGGACGTGAAAGACAAGCTCAAGAACCGCGGCTACGTGTACAGCGAGTTGTACAAGAAAGATCAGAACCGCGCCATGTCGGACGGCTACTGAGCCGCAAACGGCTC
>PWMO01000113.1 GCA_003558175.1 Spirochaetaceae bacterium | reverse complement strand
GCGCTTCCCGAAGAGAGGCCCCAAGGAATGGAAGAGCCGACGGGTCGTGTATCTGAATCCCTCACGCGAAACAAAGCGGCTGATTCATCAAAAGGCGGCGTAATTCAGGTGACAACTTGCTTGACAAATACCGTTAAAGCAGAAAGTGCAGTGACGTTCACGGCTGCCGCTCTATGCGCCTTTCTTCCACACCCACATTGTTTGAGAACTCACGACGCGAAAGAAGTCGAAATCACCCCCGAGCGATCAGTTCTGACGGTTCGATAGACTTACCGGACCTTACCTCGATTGGCCGGTGGCGCGACGAAAAGAGATACCGTCATCTTCGGGTGAACGAGCCACCTTCACTCAAGAACGTACAGATATGACGTTCCAGAGGCCGCGTGGGTTGGCGAGCCGACCGCAATTGTTGCTCCGTCCTCCGATATAGCTACACTGTATCCGAACCTTCGACCGGTATTGCTAGGAACAATCTTCTGTACCTCATGCCAATTTGACTCTCCTGGTCGAGTTGCGTATACATAGACCGCTCCGGTCTCTGAGGATTCTCCAGGGCTACCAACGATGATGGTGGAACCATCTCCCGATACAGCCACAGAGGTCCCAAAGTTCAACCAACCGGGAATCGCCCCGGTGATCCGCTGCTCGAGATGCCAACTATTCGTATTGCTTCTATAGCGGAAGAGGTAGACTTGTCCCACATCATCACCAGCGGCCACAGTGCTGCCATCTGCAGAGATTGCCACCGAGGTGCCGAACCGGTTGTTTGCAGCCGCATTGTTGGCAACCAAATCGACCCGTCCGCCGAAGTGCTCCGACGTTATAGTTACGCGGCCTCGGCTGTCATTGCTGATAGTGTCACCAAAAACTATACGGTAGTTTCCTCCGGGAGTGCGAGTCCCCGCAAGGTCACCATGAGGTATCGCAGATGGGTTGGCTGCCAAACCACCGCTCGTGCCAATTCTACGAACAGAAGAGATGTTGCGATAGAAGAAGTATAGTGGGCTGAAGTTCAGAACGCTGCGTCCGGCTCCGTCGCCGCTAACGGATATCGTGTTCGCCAAACTCCAGATACCAGAGGACCCCAAGGTATATCTCTTGATGTTTGCAGAGAAATGCTGGCAACCGACCAAGACGGAGCTACGGTCAGGTGTGATCGATACACTCGTACCAAAGAATTGAAATGGTTCACCGTCATCTTTCGTTTGGAGACTCGTTGCTGTCCAACTACCTACTCCTACGCGGTAGAATCCAATAAATGCGCCTGCCTCGGTCATCGTGGAAAAATATCCCCCGGGCATCATTTTGAGCCAGGTACGTTGCGGAACACCTGCTACGATCAGTGTGCCATCGCGAGAGATGTCTACTGAACGTCCGAGGGCTCCTTGAGACTCGCTGTGAGTAAAGCTAATGTCGAACCGATTCAGACGGATTGTTGCAGTTGTTTCGAGTTCGTTCCCTGCGGCATCCCGAAAGAAGCCTCTGACGGTTTTGTATCCCGCTCCGGAGTTGAGTTCGACATCCATCTGGTTAGCAAATGCTCGCCAACCGATCGCCTGGGAGAGATCGCCCGTGAACCGCATTTGAGTCGCTCCACCGATTCCACTCAGGTTGAGTCGCACTCTGATCGTGTTGGAGAAAGAACTCCCTTCATTTATTTGAAACGTTCCTGTGGGGGCTACGGTATCGAGAATGATCGAATCTACGATCGTAGATGTAGAAATGTTTCCAGCATTGTCGCGAAGCTGGACGTGTACAAACTTCGTTCCGTCATTCGGGTGTTGCAGTGTATACGAATGAGTGTTGTTGTAGCTCAGCCACGGAGCAGCTCCGAAATTCGGCTGATTAGTCGAGTTGCTGTCAACGAACCGCATCTGTGACACACCGCTGATCGTGCTGGACGCCGTCAGGGCGAGTGAAACAGAACGTGAATTCGTATACTGCGCACCACCGTTAATCACCACAGAACCTGACGGAGCGGACGTATCCAATACGATAGAATTGGAAATCGCCTGATTGCTCACGTTGCCTGCGTGGTCTCTGAACTGCGCATGAATGAAGGCAATTCCGTCCTGAGAAACCTGGTCAATAGGGATTGTATACGAATGTGACGTGGCGAACGGTATCCAATTCTGGTCAGCCGGCGGAAAGGTCGGAGTTTGCGACGAGGTGCTCGACACGAATCGCATGTCGGCCACACCCGACAAAGAGTCGGTTGACGCCAGTGTCAGCGCAACTGTCCGGGTGTTTGTATATGCAGCGCCTCCTGATATCGCCACAATCGATCCAGTTGGGGGAGTTCGATCTACATCTATAGAAGCATCTTTGTATACCACGAATCCCAAATCATCGCGAAACCTTGCATATACCGTCCGTTTCCCATCGCTTCCCTCAGACAGTAGCCAACTGCTACGGGTTTCGGAGTAGTTTTCCCAGACAGTATCTGGTAATCCACTTTGAGAATTGCTGAAACTCATTTCAACCGGGTCGGTCTGGAAAGCGGCATTCAACGTGACTGTAAGCGAATTAGTGTATGGAGCGTTTCCCTCGATCTGGAAGACTCCAGCCGCGGGAATATACCCGACACCAGTGATCAAGACCGAAGCAACCCCTATTCTTCGATCATTCGAGTGCACAATGATCCGCGCGGAATATTCCCTTTGTTCAGTAGGGGTGAACTCTAATGCAAACTTGACGGTGCTTCCCGGCGAGACAACCGATTCTGCGGGTTGTTCGACTTCAAATGCACCCGAGCTTCCATCAAACGCATGCATATCCAACTCGACGGTCGGATCTCCCAAGACGAGGGGTGCACCTCCATCGTTTCTGATTCCAAGTTCGACTCGTCTCGTCGTATTCAGCAGCTGTTCGTTTAGAGGATAGATCTCTCCAGTGACAGTGTTGTGTTCCGTCAATACCACAAGATGAGGTAACGCTTCTGCACTAGCGGTCCGAATCTCTTTCAGAAGCGGGCTTTCACATGCATAAAAGACTGCTACGGTTCCAAGCGCCAACGCTGTACTTCCGACAAAGCGAAAGATTCTGGTGGTATGATTCATCTCTCCCCCCTACTCATCCCACGTCACGCGGGTGGTGCCGCCGTGGCTGGAGGCTCGGGCGGTGTCGGCTTCGCCTCCGCGGGCGAGGTAGTCGTAGCGTTCGGCCAGGTCGCCGTCCAGCGATGCCAGGCGGGTATATGCGCCGGCTGCTGCATCGTAGTCCTGCAACTGGTGGCGCGCCATCGCGACACCGAGGAGTGCTACGGTGTTGTCTGCTTCCATCGCGAGCGCGCGGTCGAAGTGGTCGAGCGCACCGCGGTAGTCCTGACGCTGGTAGGCGATGTTGCCCAGGTTCACGCGGGCCGATGCTGAGCGGCCGGCGATGCGCTCAAACTGTTCCGCCGCCTGCTCCAGCAGTCCGTGGCGCGCGTAGAGCACTCCCAGCGCATTGATGGCCCGCGGGTCGGCGCCGCGGCCGATGCGCGCCAGCAGCTGCTGCTCGCGGGTGTAGATGGAGCGATTGATGAACGTCTCCAGGCTGCGGTTGTAGCTGGTGAGCAGCCGGTCGCGGTCGGGCAGGGTGGTGAGTACCGTTCCGTCTCCCGGGCTCGCCACCGGCGGATATACCTGCCACGCCTGACGCGTCAGGTAGATCTCCGCCTCGCCGCTCTGCGAGTACTGGCGCCACTGCCGCGCGCCGATCTCCCACGCGCTGATGAACCCACCGCGCAGCGCCGTTATCTCAACCGGCAGCCAGACCGCGTCGTCGGCCACGATCAGATTCTCCAGCGAGCCGAAGGTGCGCTCGGCGTCCTGAGGCCACATATCAAGGTTGAACGCCGAGTAGATGTGCCCCGGCGTGGTGATGAAGGCGGTTTCCACGCCGACCGCCTCGAGCAGCGCGTTGTAGAGGATCGCCAGGTCGTCGCAGTCACCGGCGCGGTACTCCAGTGTCTGTACCGGGAACTGGATGAAGTCGAGCGCCAGCGCATCCTGCGAGAGCTCCTGGTAGGCGCTCTGGGGGTCGACCACGTAGGTGATGCCGTAGGTGGCAAAGGACTCAAACAGCGCCATCGCGGTGCGAAAGTTGGTGTTGATCGCGCGAAGCGGCGTCTCCTCCTGCACTCCGGCGGTATTGCGCGCGTAGCGCAGGATGTTGGGATCACGCGCGGTGACAAAGGCCGCGGCCTTGCGGTCGTCGTCCCAGGTAAGGGCGTTGCGGTTATGAATCAGCAGCGTCTCGCGGATGGTCTGCGACATCGGGCGGCCAAGGGCGGTATACTCAACGGTGATCTCGGCGGTGACTCGCTCGCCCTCGGTGACGCGTAGTATCTGGCTGTTGAAGAGCGCGCGCAGATCGACGTTCAGCTCCTCGCCGCGGCGCACGCGATCAACGCGGGCGCATAGCCGGGGGCCATCCATGTAGGTGTTCACGAAAAGCGACACGCGCACATCGGTGAG
>PWMO01000051.1 GCA_003558175.1 Spirochaetaceae bacterium | reverse complement strand
GCAGCCGCCACCACTGCTTCCATGACAGCCGCGCTGAACGCGTGCTGCTCGAGCGCGGATACGCCTTCAATGGTGGTGCCCGCCGGCGAGATCACGCGGCTGAGCATGCTGATTGGGTGCTCGGTCTGGTCCGCAAGCAGTTCCGCCGCGCCGGAAGTAACGTCGCGCGCCATCTCCACCGCCTGCTGGTAGGGGAGTCCACAGCGAACCCCGCCGAGAGCGAGCGCGTGAATAAAAGCAAATACGTAGGCCAGACCTGAACCGGAGAGCCCGGTAACCGCGCTCATCAGTGACTCGGGAACCTCGAACGGCGTTCCCATGGCGCAAGCGACCTCAAGCGCGGTTTCGCGCTGCTCGCCGGTGAGCCGTTCCGGCAGCGCTACGCCGACAACCGCACGACCGATGCGGGCGGCCAGGCTCGGCATCAGGCGCGCGGCAGCGCTGGTACCTAGCTGTTCCTGCAGTGTGTTGAGAGTCGTTCCCGCCAGTACAGAGATGACGAAGTGGTTCGAGAACGCCTTGGGCTCGGCGGCAGACAGCGTCGCCAGATCCTGCGGCTTGACGGATAACACCACGGTAGTACTCGTACGCAGAAAAATTTCCAGCTGCGCCGGCGTGAACAGCTCTGCTCCAAGGTCGCCGGCGGCAGCAAGCTGTTCTTCGCGCTTCTCCAGCACTGCCAGCTTCAGGCGGGGATGGCGCGCACGCAGACCGCGCGCCACCGCTTCCCCCATGTTGCCGTATCCAAGAATTCCAATTGTTTCAATCATTGCGCATCACGCTCCGGCGCCGCGGCGCCGACGTGAAGCTTGAGCCGTTGCCCGAGCTACTGTACGGCCGCGATTGCCTTGTCGTAGTCCGGTTCCTCTCCGACCTCGGGAACCTGCTGCGTGTATACTACGCGATCATCAGCATCGAGCACAACCACCGCGCGTGAGAGCAGTCCGGCAATCGGGCCGTCGACAATCTCAACTCCGTAGGCCTTGCCGAAGTCACGATTGCGCAGCTGCGACAGGGTGATCACGTTATCGATGCCTTCGGCCGAGCAGAACCTCGCCTGAGCGAACGGCAGATCATTGCTGATCGTGAGGATTACCGTGTCTTGCAGCTTCGCGGCAGCCTCGTTAAAGCGTTTGGCGGACGCGGCACAGGTTCCGGTGTCGAGACTGGGAACGATGTTCAGGATCTTTTTCTTGCCGGCATAGTCCTTCAGTGCAACGTCGGCAAGCTCACCCGTTGTGAGCAGAAAATCCGGTGCCTTGGAGCCCTTCTGCGGAAGTTCACCGACGGTGTGAATCGGGTTGCCTTTGAGTGTTATCTTCGCCACTGCATTCCTCCTATTTTAGTAAGGTAATGCGCCAGGGTCGGTGCGGCAACAAAATCCGAACGGAGAACCGGTTGCGCTGCAGGTGTGGGACGCCACCGGCCGTGCCATCGCAAGCGTCGGACGCCGCAACGCTACATTGGAACCCGAGTACTCTGGTACAGGGTTGCCTCTGTGATGTTCATGACCGCCGGGATGGTCCGGATGGCTTTCATGACCGCCTTGAAGTCTTCGCGGCGGTCGATTTCCATGGTGAAGTAGGCTTCCAGGTTGCCGGCCTCGTTCTCTTCCACTCGGCCTTCGATCAGGTGTCCGTGGTATTTGCGCACCGCGCCCTCGATCTCTGGAGAAGAGGTCCGAAGTACGCTTGGCGACAACACGGAAGCGACGGGTTTCTCGCGGCGACACGGTTTCCCACTCGACCTCGATGGTGCGCTCTGAGAAGTCGTTGATGTGCTCGACGTTGGGGCAGTCGCGGCGATGCACGATGATGCCGCGCCCGCGCGAGATGTACCCTACAATAGGATCGCCGATTGCCGGATTGCAGCAGCCGGCGAACCGGATCATCATGTTGCGCTCGTTGCCGATGCGGACTCCGACTTTGCTGGTGTCGAGAATCTGCGTTGCTCCGGGTTCCGGTTGTTCATCGGCTGTCGGTTTGGTTGCCGGCGCGGGCGGCAGTTCCTTCTTGCGAGCTACGATGCTACGGTCAATGATCAGGCTGTCGTCATGCTTATTGAGCCAGTGGCGAATCTTTGACCGGGCACGGGTTGTGCGCACGTAGCGCAACCAGTTTACGTGTGGATGCGCGTTGGGCGAGGTCTGAATCTCGATCACCTGGGTGTTTTTCAGTGGCTCGCGCAACGGAATGATGTTGCCGTCGGCCTTGGCGGCAACGGTGTGATCGCCGATCTCGGTGTGAATGTGGTAGGCAAAGTCGATCGCGGTTGCGCCTTTGGGCAGCTGGATCGCCTCACCCTTGGGTGTGAAGACGTAGATTGAATCTTTCAGTATTTCACGTTTGATCTCTTCCAGAAACTCGTTGGAAGTGATGCGCATGCCGTTGAGGTCTTTGACACGCGATATGATGGCGAGATCGTTGCGCGTTCCGTAGTCCGTGGCGCGGCCCTCTTTGTAGAGCCAGTGAGCGGCAATGCCGTACTCCGCCGTCTGATGCATGTCGTGGGTACGGATCTGGATCTCGAGCAGTTTCCCGTCAAATCCGAGTACCGTGGTGTGGAGGCTCTGGTAGCGATTGGCCTTCGGCATGGCGATGTAATCCTTGAACCGGCCTTCAATTGGAGGCCAGAGCCGGTGCACCAGGCCAAGCACGGTGTAGCACTCGCTCTCGGTGGCGCAAAGTATCCGCAGTCCCAGCAGGTCAAAGATCTCGTCAATTGACTTGCTGCGGCGCTTCATCTTCTGGTAGATGGAGTAAAAATGTTTGGCGCGCGCTTCCACCTCAACGTGCAGCTTCTCGCGTTTACCCGCTTCGATGATCGCCGCTTCGACGCGCTGCAGGTAACCGGAACGGGCGTCACGTTTCTGCGCCACAAAAGCCTTGATCTGCTCGTAGGTGTCGCGGTGGATGTTCTTCAGGGCGAGGTCTTCGAGCTCGTCTTTGATCCACGATATTCCCAGTCGGCCCGCCAGCGGAGCGTAGATGTCGAGGCACTCTTGAGCGATCTGTTTGCGGCGCGATTCGTTCTTGAACTCCAGCGTGCGCATGTTGTGCAGCTTGTCCGCGAGCTTGATGAGGATGACGCGAATGTCTTTGACCATCGCAAACAGCATCTTACGAATGGTCTCGGTTTTCTGGACGTTCTTGTTCTTGGCACGAACCGTGGATATCTTGGTGACGCCGAACACCAGCTGTTCGACTTCGCGGCCGAACTCTTTGCGCAGATCGGCGCGGCTTTTGTCCGTGTCTTCGAGAATATCGTGCAGCAGGGCTGCCGTAACCGTAGCGGCATCCATTCTCAGATCGATCAGGATGTCCGCCACCTGGAGGGGATGAATGAAGTACGGGTCACCCGATTCGCGGTACTGACCCTGGTGCATCTTTTTGGACAGTTCTATCGCCAGGAGCACCTGCTGTTGCTCCGATGGCGAGTACATGAGAATCTTTCTTCTAAACTCCTCCAGCGTTTGAATCATCCGCTGCTACTGCCCTTCGACTTACGTACACCCTGTCCCGTCCGGAGAGATCCCGGATGACGCTACAGTCGGTTAATCCATGTTGATGGAATACGTCGAACACCGACGCTCGTTGGTCGAACGCACCCTCAATTACAAGATAACGACTCGGGCGCAAATGTTCTACCGAATGGGCCACCAGACGCCTGATCACGTCAAGCCCATCGGCCCCGGCGGCCAACGCCATTGCCGGTTCTTTTCCCCCGGCTGCCGCGATCTCCTTTACTTCATCATCGGTCAAATAGGGCGGGTTTGCAACTATCAGGTCGTAGCTCCCCGCAGCCTGCGCCAGCAGATCGCTTCGAAAAACGGTCACTCGTCCCGGCGCAAGTCTGCGGACGTTCTCGCGACACACCTCCAGGGCGGATTCCGAGTTGTCGCTCGCGCTCACCGACAGCCGCGGCCGCTCCAGCGCCAGCGTGATGGCCACGCAGCCGCTGCCGGTGCAGCAGTCGTGAACACGGGTGATATCGGGGTCACGATCGACCAGGGCCAGCACTGCCTCAACCAGAATCTCGGTATCCGGTCTTGGTATCAGCACCCGGGAATCTACCAGAAAGTCACGACTGAAAAACTCCTGACTGCCGCGGATGTAGGCAATCGGCTCACCGTTCAGTCTCCGCCGGAGCAGAGCGAGGTACGCCGCGCACTGCTCGGAGGAGAGCGGGTCTTCCATTCGAGCGAAAAGCTGTTCTCTGGATAGTTCGAGGGCAATGCCGAGCAGGACAACCGCGTCGAGCCACGGCGTGTCGCTGAAGTGTTGGTTGCCGTGCTCCAGCGCCTGCCGACGCAGGGTTGCGGTTGCCTCCGCCAGCAGGGTACGGATCGAGTTGCAGTCGGCAGCGGCCGGACGCTGCGTTTCAGCCATGTACCGCGTTCAGCTGTTCTTCCCGTTCGCTCAGTGCAAGGGAGTCAACGAGCTCGTCCAGCTCGCCCTGAAGAACGGACTCGAGCTT
>PWMO01000380.1 GCA_003558175.1 Spirochaetaceae bacterium | reverse complement strand
CCGCCGGCCACGGTGGCGTCGAAGAGGTCTCCTACCGCCAGAGCCAGCGCGTCGTCGTAGCCGGTCATGCGTGGGTTGCGGTCCACCAGCACCGACACCGCCACCTGTGTACTGCGGTAGCCCGCATAGGCCAGGGGCGGCAGTTCGTAGCGGGTGGCACCCTCCGTCAGCAGAAAGTTGCCCGAGTCGAGACCGACAATCGGCCGTCCCATTCGATCCGAGACCGCTACCTCCACCAGAATCTCCGGAAACTCCTCGGCGTAGATGCGTTCGACCCTCACTTGAAGACCGGCGTACAGGCCACTCAAATCCGCCAGAAAATAGACCATGTTGCGCTCAAAGTCGGTCGCCACCAGATTGCCGTTGGCATCGCGGGCGAGCGAGGTAATCCTGATCCCGGAAAGCGATCCAAAATCGGCCGGCCGGGAGACAACCTGTTGCTCGAGGTCCAGCAGCACGCCGCCGTTGGTATCGGCAATCAGCAGTTGCCCGTCGTCATAGAGCGAGAGCGCTTCCGGCCCTGTCATGCCGAGATCGCGAATCGCTCCCAGAAAGTTGCCGTTGACATCGAAACGGAATATCGCGTTTCGTTCCTGGTCAGCCACGTAGATCTCGTCCCGATGCACAATGATACCGGTCGGCCGTTCCAGGCCTTCGAACGCGCCGCGCTGCCTGCCGAACGAGAGCACGTGCTCGCCGTCAGGATCGAACTTGACAACACGACGGTTGCCGTAGTCGGTGACGTAGATATAGCCGTCTTCATCGGCGGCCAGGTACTGCGGTCCCAGCAGCTGCCCGTTTCCGATGCCGGAAGCCCCAAACGTGGCGATCTTATCTCCCCTGTCGTTAATGCGCGCCACGCGATCGGCTCCAAACTCGCTGACGTATATCCGGTCGTCAACCTCCAGTACGTCGAACGGCTGGTCAAATCCCGCGAGACCGCCGCGCAGTCGGCGACGAATAGCCCCATTGGTATCGATCAGCAGCACCTCGTGTTCGCTGAACGAGGTCACGAAGAACGACCCGTCGGAGCGCGGACGGACCGACATCGGACGGCGAAACCGAACGGTCTCGTTGGTCACACCCTGGATCTCCGCCGATAGCACGTAGCGATCCGGTTGATAAATTTCTCGAGTGACTCCGCGCCGCATCCGCACCATCTCGACGAGATTGCGCAGCGCCTCGTCACCGCCGTTGCGGTCGACCACCGTCTGCCACTCCGTCAGCGCCTCATCTTCAAAGCCGGAGCGATAGAACGCGTGTCCGAGCCAGAGCCGTGCCGACGTGTTGTCCGGCGACAGCGACAGCGCGCGGCTGAACGAAAGGATAGCCTCGTTGAAGAAGCCGTTGTGGTAGGCAGCGACACCCCAGCGAAAATCTTCGGCGGCCTCGGCTGAATCCATGTCCAGCGGACTTGCCCACGCGGGTGGAACGCAGAACGTCAAAGCCGCAAGGACCAGAGCAAACGCGATAACCCTCGCAGACCCCGGCAACCGGTTCAAAAACGCCCTGCTGTTTGACGTGCTGCGGTTCATCATTCACCTCGCGCCGCTGCGCCGCTCGCGCGCCCGCTTGACCTGTTCCAGGTGGTGAGCGATTTCTTCATTGCCTTCGCTCTTTTCCATCGCTTTCTTCAGACAGACCATTGCCTCGTCAAACCGTCCCATCTTGAAATAGACCCACCCCAGCGAGTCGAGGTACGCGGGGTTCTGCGGATTCTGTGCCACCGCGCGCTTGCAGTACCCCAGTGCGGCATCCAGCTTGATACTGCCGTCCGCCAGGATAAAGCCGAGCGAGTTCAATGCGGTTGAATTGTCGGGATCGATCCGCAGCGCCTTCTCCAGACAGGCGATACTGGACGCTGTCTTCTTCTGCTGATAGGCAACGTACGCCAGGGCGGCGTAGACCTTGGCCGACTCGTAGCCTTCGTCCAACAGCTTACTGAACTCAAACTCGGCGAGGCGGAAGCGGTTGGTCACCGTGTAGATATAGCCCAGTATCATCCGGCTCTGGTAGATGTGCGGAAAGCTCATGCCGGAGTTCAGGACCTGTTCCATGAACAGCAGAGCTTCATCGTACTTCCCCAGGTGCGTGTAACAGAGACCAAGATAGTATGAGAGCTCGGGATACTGATCTTCCGGAACGTCGATGGAGAGGAACGCCTGTAGCGCCTCATCGTAGCGGCGCTGCTTTAACAGGTGGACCGCTTTCTCCATCACACGCTCGACTTGACAAACAGAGCGCTGCGGTAGGCCTCATCGTCCTTGTGGTTTACCGGCTCGAGTCCGATCGGACTGATGGAAAGCGCTCCGCGCGACACGGCGTACCAGTCGGTTCCCGGTTCAAGCTCAATGTCCACCGGGTTGCCGGCCATGAAGTAGTAGGTCTCTCCGCGTGGCGCTCGAAACTCGTGCAGCCGGTCGTTGTAGGTGCGCCGGCACGGATGCGTTATTTCGACCTCCTGGATCGGCTGCGTGCTATTGGGTGCGTTGATATTCACAAAATGATGCGAGTTCCACAGCTCCCGCAGGTCGTCCAGGTTATCCGCCACAAAGCCGGCCAGCGGCTCGAAATGGAGCGGCTCCGAGAAAGCGTCCAGCGACAATGCCACCCCGGCAATGCCCATCAGCGCCGCCTGTCGCGCTGCTGCGGCAGTACCGGAATAGATGATGTCCGTTCCCAGGTTTGGCCCGATGTTGATCCCGGACAGCACCATATCCGGCACCTCCGGCATAGCGGCCAGCACCGCCACGATGACGCAGTCGGCGGGAGAGCCGCTGCACGAGAAAACCTGAGGCGAGAGCTCCTTGACCGCCACCGGTCCCTTGACCGTTATGTAGTGTGACATGGCACTGCGTTCGCCGTCAGGCGCCACGACCCAGACGTCGTGATCCCGTACCAGCGCCTCACGCAGAGCTTCCAGCCCCGGGCTGAACACCCCGTCGTCATTCGTCAGCAGAATCCTCATGCAATCTCTTCCTCTACCCGAGCACCAACTGACGCGTCACACACAAAGGCTTCAGGGTGAAATCCAAAAATACGCTCATACTCATCCAGTCGTTCATAATACGCGTTGACCGCACCTTCTTCAACCAGGGCGACCGCGCAACCACCGAAGCCGTTGCCGGTGATTCGGGCGCCGAGCACGCCGTCGGTCTCAACGGCGCGTTTCACCAGCCAGTCAATCTCCGGGCAGGAGACCTCGTACAGGTCGCGCAGGCTCGCGTGCGAGCGGGTCAACAGCCTGCCGGCCGAATGCCAGTCCCGGCGACGTAGAGCGTTGACCATCTCAACCACCCGCTGGTTTTCCCGAATGACGTGGAGGCAGCGGCGTCGCGTGGACTCCGGAATCCTGCCCATGGCCTCGTCCAGGTCTTCAAGGGTGAAGTCCCGCAGCGCGCGACCGGGCCGCCGCTCCTGCAGCACGTCAACGCAGGTCAGGCAGTCAGCGAGCCGTTCCTCATACTCCGATCGTGCCGGCGAGATGGGCACCTTGGAATCAGTCACCAGCAGTTTGATTCCGGCAAGGTCGAGTCCAACGGCGGCATACTCTCCGCTCCGTCCATCTATCTGCATTGCGCAGTCGGCCTCGGCGCGCAATGCGGTGATGCATTCACTGCGACCGACGGTTCGATTCATGAAATCACGCTCGGCCGCCACCGCGATAGCAACCTGCTGCTGATGGGTAAGTTCGAGCGCAAGCAGCGTATCGAGCGCCGTAATCACCGCGCCGCTGACCGCAGCGGAAGAAGCGAGCCCGATTCCGCTGGGCACGGTGCCCGATATGGTCACGTTGAGTCCCGGCATGACCGTTCCGCGCTCGAGCAGCTGTACGATCACGCCTTTGGGCAGGTTGGCCCAGCGGTCCTCGCGCTTGTACTTGACGCCCGAAATGGTGGCACGCTTGCGCTCCGAAAGATCGCCGGCAAAGAAGCGCAGCGACTGGTCTTTGCGGCGCGATACCGCCACGTACATGCGGCGGTTGAGTGCCACCGAAAGCACCATTCCTTCGGACTCTTCCGTGTGAGCACCCATGAGGTTTACCGTTCCGGGCGCCGAGACGATTATTTCAGGAGCAGACTCGTATTCTGCCCGGTGGTGAGTACTCACATCAGCCATCGACCGGAGCCCCCTGCGGTATTTACCTACCCGAGCATTCTATCTGATTCATCCCAACTATTCAACAAATCTCGGAATTCCGCTACGTTGTCACCGTGAAAGTCACCGTGAAACTGCACAGAATAGCGCTAACGCTCGCCACCGCGCTGGTCTACGCTCTGGCGATGCCCAATGAACTGCTGCCCGAAGGGAGCTTGCTCCTGTCGTTGTTGGCCCTCGCGGGCTACTTCGCCGCGCTCGGGGCGGCCGATTCGTTCCGCGAGGCGCGCAACATCGGTGTTGTCTTCGGGTCCGTCTCTACGGTCCTCTCCAATTACTGGCTGATGTTCTTCGGCGATTTCTCGGTTTGGACGATCGGCGG
>PWMO01000058.1 GCA_003558175.1 Spirochaetaceae bacterium | reverse complement strand
CGCGGTACTCAAGGCGAGGGTCTTCACCGTGTTGATCCCGAGCATGATGATCGCACGCGAGAGCGACGTCACCTTGCCGCTGACGCCGTAGTAGGCCGAGTTGATCAGCTTCATGACGCGCGCCATGAGAACGGGGTCCACGCTGATTACGCGGTTCAGATCGACCGGTGACGTGCCCGGCCGATTGCAGACTTCGACGACCTTGCTCACCGTTACCGGCAATGCCGGCATCCTGCCAATATAGGTTTGTACTCTTGTAAGGTCATTCGAAGATTCCATGAACGCCCGTTACCCTCTACTCTCTCTGCTGTTTCAGTTTCTCAAGCCGTTCGACAATCGAAGTCAGACGGTGCTTCAGCAACCCGCTGATCGAAGGATCCGGCAGATATCGGGACATTGATTGCATGAGTTTCATCGCATCGGCAACCCGTTTGGCAGTTATCTGGGCGTTGCTTGACGAAGCATGGCGCGGAGCGTAGCGCTCGAGATCGCGCTTCAACCCCGGCCGTCCCGAGAGGCGCATGCGCAGCGACTCGATCTTGAGCCGCATCTCGCTCTGCATGAACTGCTCCCGCTTCTCCGGCGGCAGGCTGTCGGCGAGCTGCAGCAGGTAATCGAGCAGTCTGATGCGCCTGTCGCCACCCTCGTCGGCGACGGGCTCGGCGGCGGGCTCTGGTGCGGGATCGCCAGCGGGCTCATCGGCAGGCTCGGCTGTGGCCGGTTCCGGCTCCGATGGCGCGTCGCCGGGGATTCCTTCCGCCGGGAGTTCCGCATCCGCCGCTTCGTCCCTGGCGAAGTCCGTTATTCGGCGCCGTGGATGATCGCGCGGCTGGTCCTCCTCGGCCTCCGGCCGGCTCCGATTGCTTTCGTTCACGGCGTTCTGCAGCGCCTCCGCCGCGCGCAGCAGCTCGTCCAGGTCGGACTCGGCGTCCGTGCTTACCCCTTCGTCGGACTCGGCGCCCGGGCTTACCGCTTCTCCCGCTTCGTCGGCAGCGGCTTCTTCGGCCCGGTCCCGTTCGGCAGCGGCTTCGTCGGGGATATCCCCGTAGGCCGCAGCCTCACGCACTTCGTCTGCGTCTCCAGGCTGCTCGAACGGTTGGTCGTAGGGAGTCTCATAGGCGGGATATAGCGACCCGCGCTCCGTCTCGCCACCGGCTTCTTCCGGGACTGGGAAATCGGTGACCGACGCGTTCTCGGCGGCCGTATCGGCTTCCGCGGGGGTTCCGCGGGGAGATTTCGGCGCAGGCTGAGGAGCCTGGGCTTGTTGCGACGGCGGCCCGTATTGTTCGTGCTGCTGGTTTGGCGAGGGCTGGTACGCCGGGGCAGTCGGGGGCGCCGGCGGTTCAGGCTCAACGATCTCTTCGGTGGTCTTGCGGATCACCCGGCGATGGACTTGCTCTTCATCGGTTTCGACCAGCTGCCGCAGGCCGCGCGCGCCGGCCTCACCAAGGTCAAGCAGTGAGCGCGCAGCGTCGCTCTCTTCGGGAGCTTCGTGCTCAACCTTCAGGTCACGCGGCTTGAGAAACTCCGCCTCCTCGTCCTCCTCCGCGAAGAACTCACTGCCCCAGGACCCGAGAATCGGGATAGAGTCGTCCTCAACTCCGCCGGTTTCCTCCACTTCGAGCGTTTCGGTCTCGCGGCTGAGAGCTGCGCGCTCGACCTGCTCCACGAGGTCTGCGAGTCGCTTCAAGTTCTGCTGCCAGACCTCGTTCTCCAGCGCACCCACCGCGTGCTCATAGAGCTCGAGACTCTCATTGAGGGCGTTGAGATCCTCGTTCGTGGCGCGGTTGCCCTGCAGGCTCACCAGCTGGTCGGCCGTTTCGAGCGCAGCGGAAGTGTTACCCAGCTCGCTCTGCGCGCGTGCCAGCAGTGAGATGACACGTGAGTCCTCCGGAAATTGGCGCTGCAGCTGTTTCAGTTGCTTCTCCGCCTCCTCCTGGCGGCCGGCCGCCAGGAGCGCCTCTGCAACGATACACGTCGCGTCATGGTCCTCCGGTTGTGCCGCGAGGTAGGCTCGCGCCTGTTCGAGGGACGCGTCGTGTTCGCCGGCTTGAAGCAGCAACCGCGCCAGGTCGAGACGGTGCTGATCCTGCCCGGGGTCGATCTCTTCGATCCGATCAAAGCACTCGTCGGCGGAATCACGACGGCCCTGACGAAAGTAGACCGCACCAAGGAGCCGCAGCGCTTCGGTGTTCTCCGGATCAAGCCCAAGGATCTCAGTCAGCTCCGTCTCCGCCTCGTTCAGGCGATCCAGCTGCATGGAGACTTCGGCCAGGGCAAACCGCAGCTCGATGTCTTCGGTATGCCGCTCCACCTGCCGCGCCAGCGTTGCTACCCCATCCGGCAGCTCGGGATGGTTGCGGATGTGCTGGGCCAGGTTGCGTACGGCCCGGCGGTACTCAGGATCGATCTCGATTGCGGCACGATAATGGTGGCACGCTTCGTCGGCCTGACCGAGCTGAGCAAGAACTGTCCCGAGGTTGTTTTGTGCCACGGAGTGGGACGGCTTGATCTTCAGCAGCTCACCCAGGGTCGCGGCGGCTCCCGTCAGGTCGCCCCCGTGCTGCTGCAGTATGGCAAGGTTGTTGAGCGCCTCGGTCCATCCTGGTCGCGAGCGCAGTGCGAGTCGGTACTCGTTTACGGCGTCCTGTACGCTACCCTGTCGCTCGTACGCAAGACCTAGATTGTAATGCAGAGCAGGATGGTTGGGGTCGTGCAGCAGCCCGTCGCGAAACACTCCGACGGCCTCTTCGTGCCGCCCTGCTGCCTGCAGCAGGGTGCCCAGGTTGTTCCATGCGGTTGAGAGTTCGGGGTCGCGGGCTATCGCGTTGCGATAGGCGGTCTCGGCTGCGCCGGGATCGCCGGCCTGTTTGTAGACATTGCCGATGTTGTAGTGCACCGTCGCGTCTTCGTCGGCCAGGCGAATTGCCGCTCGCAGCGCCGCGAGCGCTTCATCGGTCCGACCGAGCATACGGCAGATCACGCCGAGGTCGTTCAGCGCCTCGCGGTTCTCCGGGTTCTTTTCGATGGCTTTGCGGTATGCGACTGCCGCCTCGCCAGGGCGGCCACTGCCGGCACAGATATTGCCCAGCAGCACGTACGCTTCGTCCGAATCGCCGTTCTGTTCCAGGTAGGCTCGGATGTGCTTCTCGGCGGCACTCTGGTCTCCCAGCTTCCACGCATTGTACGCGTCGGCGAACAGCTTTTCGTGACTCATGGGCGGTCTCCAGCCGGCCGCGCAACGACCTCGCGCGAGAGCGCACCGGCATCCTCGGGCCCAAACCTTCCGTACGCCGCCACCGCGAAATAGTAGGCACGCCCGTCGGTCAGCCCTTCAAGGCGTACTCTCGTCTGATTGCCGACATCGATTGGAGAACGGCCGAGCTCGGCTTCATGCCCGAAGTAAGAGCCGGGACGCGCTCCGTAGTAGAGCAGATAACCGGCGACCTCGTAGCCACGGATGGGATTCCACTCCAGCTCAACAGCACCGTGGTCGGCGGTGGCACGTACGCCCGTGGGTATCGGCGGGGGCAGGCGTGGTTCAAAGCGGACGGTAATATCCGATACCCGCGGAGTAGCGCTCCCGTGCCCGTCCGGCAGCAACTCTACCCGCAGCTGAACGTAGCGTCCTTCGACTGTCTCCCGCAGCGACTCTCCCGGAACAAACGCCCGCCACTCGCCGGGGAGCCGGTGGGCCGCGATTCTCTCGTCGGCGACGCGATACCAGAACGCCACGTCGCTGTCACCCGGCGCGTCCCACCTCGCATCGATTGCGACAACACGACCGCCCCGATCGCCGAGCGGTTGCGGTCTCGTCTCGGCCACGCCGATGAGCTGCGGTACCGCGGCGTACGGCGGACGCGTTTCGGGAAGTTGCGCGGCGTGGACAATGCGCATCTCGTCCAGCAGTCCGTGAAGGTCGGGTGCCACCTGCACACCGCCGGAGCCGAGCTCGCCGACAAAGGCTGCATAGGTATCACCGCGTTCAGCGCCGCTGGACGTGGCATACGCAATGCCCTCCGGCACACCGTCAACAAGGTATTCGAGCTTTCCCAGGCGAGCGTTGTAGCGCAGCTGGTGATGCGTCCAGCGCCGTGGCACAAGCCCCGCGTAACCGGCTACCGAAACCCGCGTCTCTTCGCCTGATGGAGGTACGAATAGGTTAACGAATTCCCAGTGGAGACGGCGATTCTGCACCGTGACCCGCAAGCGTTGCGGCTGCACACCTGACGCGCCGCCTCGTGCGCCCTCCCAGAACAGAACCGTCTCACCGTCGCGCAGCAGCGACGGACGCAGCCAGAACTCGATCAAGAGCGAATCCCAGAACGTCCCGGGATGGAATGCGGCTCCCGCGCGCGGCTGCAGTACGATGCCGCCGCCGTCGTTCGCACCGTGGAACACCGCGGCTGCGTCACCGACTCGCGCCATCTGCTCACTGATCTGCCGATCGGAGGACCCTCCGTTGCCGGCGCCGTCCGTCG
>PWMO01000475.1 GCA_003558175.1 Spirochaetaceae bacterium | reverse complement strand
TTGCCGTGGCGGTCGGTGATGGTCTGCACCTCGAGGTGCCGCCCGGTAACCACCAGCTGTTCAATGAACACGATGTCGTTGCCGGTGATGCGGCGCGTCTCTTCTTGCGCCGAGCGGTACTGGGTCTCGAGGTCGGCGGCGGTGTGCACAAAGCGGATGCCGCGGCCGCCGCCGGCGTTAGAGGCTTTCACAATAACCGGATAGCCGATCTTCTCGGAGAAGGCGCGTGCCTCGTCCAGGGTCGTGACCGGACCACGGCTCCAGGGGAGGATTGGAACCGAAGCGCTCTCGGCCAGATCCTTGGCTGCGATCTTGTCTCCCAGCAGTGCCATGGCGCGTGAATCAGGGCCGAGGAATACCAGCCCCGCCTCCTCGAGCATCTCGATAAACTCGGCGTCTTCCGAAACAAAACCCCAGCCGACCCACGCGGCGTTACAGCCTGAGCCGAGCAACCCTTCCAGCAACAGCGGCTTGTTGAGGTATGGGCTGCCGCTGCCGGACGCAAACAGCGGAAGGCTCGACAGCGCAACCGAGCGGTCTGCTTCCTGGACAAAGAGTGCGTCCTCTTCGGCATCGATGTAAAACGCCACGGTGCGCAAATTGGTGGCATGAAGCGCGTTGTACTCACGTACCGCACGAATGAAGCGAACCGCGGCCTCGCCGCGGTTGACAATACCGACAACAGCGTTGTTTGATAATATTCTATGGTTCTCTTGCATTGGTTCCTTCTTGTGCAAACAAGACTATAACCCAATTGCAAGAACGGTCAAGGCTGCCTGCAGGGCGTGACAAGGTGCGCGGAGGGGCGTTTCATGTATCAGTTCCAGGTGCGGAAGAGCAACGCAGCGCGGCTCGAGTTGCGGTTCGGCTGGCTGTGGCGGATGTTCTTTCTTGCGTGCGCCGCCCTGGCCGCCGCGGCGGCGCAGGGCGACCAGCGGCTTCACCTGGTGCCTGCGCTGTTGGCTCTGGTGTGTCTGGCTGCAGCGCTGTTCGATGAACGCTGGATCTTCGACCGAGCCGAAGGAAAGGTTTCGACGCGGGTTGGGTTCTTTCCGCTGATGCGCCGCCGTGTACACGCGCTGCAGCAGGTACGCGCCGTCCTGCTGCGCGGTTCGCGCCGAGCGGGAGCGGAAGTAACGGGTGTGCGCACAGCGGGAGCGGCTGAACCCGCCGCTGATCCCGGGGACCGGTACCGGAAGGCCGGCGGCCTGCCGGGAACCCATCGAGGGTTGATTCGGTTATCGATCAGATTGCAGCGCCCCGACGGGAGCTTTCAGACCGTGAATCTGCAGACTGAAGCGTATCGGCGCATCATGCGCCTGCAGGAGCTTGGCCGCACGATTGCCGACTTCTGCGAGGTGCCGTTTGAGTCGTCCGTTTGAGTCGATTATCCGGGTTTGAGTCGGTCAGTCCGAGGTGCGATCCCCGGCCGCTCGAGCTCCCTCGGCGTCTGAAACCAGAAAGCACGAGACCGAATGGCCCGGCTCGGCCTCGGTCATCGGCGGGGCGGCCTCGAGGCATTTCGGCATGACGAAGGGGCAGCGACCCGAGAAGATACAGCCTGAGGGCGGATTGACCGGGCTCGGCACGTCACCTTCCAGGATGATGCGGCGGCGCTTCTGTACCCCGACCTTGGGAATTGGGATGGCGCTCAGGAGCGCCTGGGTGTAGGGGTGCAGCGGATTGGTGAATATGCGGCGTGATTCGGTGATCTCAACGATCTTGCCCAGGTACATCACGGCAACCCGGTTGGAAATGTGCTTCACCACGCTCAGGTCATGCGAGATGAACACGTACGTGAGATGCAGTCGCTGCTGCAGATCCTGGATCAGGTTGAGGATCTGCGCCTGGATCGATACGTCCAGCGCCGATACCGGTTCATCGCATACCACAAACTTGGGGTTGAGGGCGAGGGCGCGAGCCACGCCGATACGCTGCCTGCGTCCCCCGTCGAGCTCATGCGGAAACGCGTTTACCAGCTTCTGACTCAAGCCCACCAGTCGCATCAGTTCCTTGACCTTCTCTTCGCGCTCGCGAGGCGGAAACATCCGATAGACGTCGAACGGCTCGGCGATGATCTGCGAAATACTCAGGCGCGGATTGAGCGAGGCAAACGGATCCTGGAAGATAATCTGCATATCCTTGCGGGCTTCGCGCATGCTGCGTGCGTTATACTGCAGGATGTCCTGGCCCTCAAAGATCACCTCGCCGGCGGTCGGCTCTACCAGGCGCAACACCGCGCGCCCGGTTGTCGATTTGCCGCAGCCCGACTCACCGACAATTCCGAGCGTCTCGCCTTTGCGTACTGTAAATGAGATGTCGTTGACCGCGCGCAGCAGGCCCTTCTTGGTGTGGAAGTCTTTGCGCAGCTCGCGCACTTCGAGTACGTTTTCCATGGCCTACTCCTGGAAGCCCGGGACGAGCCCTTCGTAGATCAGGCAGGCGGCGCTGTGCCCGTCACCAACTGAGATGGCTTGCGGAACGCGCGTGCGGCAGACTTCTTGTGCCTGCGGACAGCGGGGATGAAACTTGCAGCCGGAGGGGAGTGCCGTTGGGTCCGGCATCAGCCCGGTGATCGGCTTCAGCCGCTCGACCTCTTCGTCCAGGCTGGGAATGGACCCGAAGAGACCCCGGGTGTAGGGATGTCGCGGAGAGGTGAACAAGCTGTGCACGTCGGCGTACTCCACAATCGATCCCGCGTACATGATCGCTACGTGGTCACATACCTCGGCCACTACGCCGAGGTCGTGGGTGATCAGCAGCATGGAGGTTGCGAGTCGCTCGCGCAGGCTCTTCATCAACTCAAGAACCTGGGCCTGAATCGTGACGTCAAGCGCGGTTGTCGGTTCATCGGCAATCAGCAGTTCCGGGTTGCAGGAGAGCGCCATGGCGATGCCAACCCGTTGGCGCATGCCTCCCGAGAACTCGTGCGGATAGTCGCCCGCGCGTTCGGGAGGGATGCCAACCAGTTCCAGCATGGCCCGGGCGCGCTCGCCGGCCGCCTTGCGGTCGAGCTTCTGGTGCAGCATGACGGCCTCTTCAATCTGAAACCCCACCGTCAGTACCGGGTTCAGCGACGTCATCGGATCCTGGAAGATCATCGAGATCCGGTTGCCGCGAATGCGTTTGATCTCCTCGGGGCGCTTGCGCAACAGGTCTTCGCCGTGAAACCGTATCGCGCCCGCCACAATCCTTCCCGGCGGATCGGGTACCAGGCGCATGATCGACAGCGCGGTAGTTGTCTTGCCCGCCCCGGTTTCTCCTACCAGGCCGAGGGTCTGCCCCTTCTCCAGATGGAGGTCAAGCCGCTCGACGGCGGTCACGATACCGTCATCGGTGTGGTACTCCACCTGCAGGTCCTGTATTTCAAGCAATCTCTCGCTCACCGTCACCTTCCTTGGGAATTGTGCACGTTACTGCTTGCGGCACGGGTTCGGTCGCTTACTGTTTCAGCCGTGGGTCCAGCGCGTCACGGAGCCCGTCGCCAAGCAGATTCAGGGCGAATATCGTCAGCATGATGGCCAGCCCGGGAAAGGTGGCCACGTGCCAGGCGGTACGGATCAGGTGCCGCCCGGATGACAGCATCGCGCCCCACTCGGGAGTCGGCGGCTGGATACCCAGCCCAATGAAGCTGAGCCCGGCGGCCGAGAGAATCGCGGTTGCGACCCCCAACGTTCCCTGCACGATGATCGGTGCCAGACTGTTGGGCAGAATGTGGCGCACGATGATGCGCCCGTCCCGTGCCCCTACCGCCCGCGCCGCCTCGATGAACTCCTGCTCCTTGATGGAGATAAACGACGCCTTGACGATGCGGGCGTAGACCGGGATGTAACTGATCCCGACCGCGATCATCACGTTGACGATTCCGCCGCCAAAGGCGCTCACAATGGCAATAGCCAGCAGAATTGAAGGGATCGCGAGCAGTACGTCCATGACGCGCATGATGACGTTGTCTATTCTGCCGCCATAGTATCCCGCAAGGGCTCCCAGGGTTCCCCCGAGGATGATCGAGATGCTCACCGCGATAAACCCCACCTGCAGCGATACCCTCGCTCCGTGGATGATTCTGCTGAGAATATCGCGGCCCAGATCGTCGGTGCCGAGCAGATGGTCGCGGCTGGGAGCTTCGGCGATGCGGTCGAGATTCTGCGTCCGGTAGCCGTAGGGAGCGATCACGTCGGCAAACACTGCG
The DNA here is from genome assembly GCA_003558175.1 of Spirochaetaceae bacterium. GTDB lineage: Bacteria > Spirochaetota > Spirochaetia > DSM-27196 > PWMO01 > PWMO01. The sequence goes on along the minus strand of PWMO01000475.1, from coordinate 300 downwards.
GTGAAGATGATGAGCAGCACTACGAAGAGGCCGAACATGGCGGTGCGGTTCTTTCGCAGCCGGCGCCAGACTTCTCCCCACTGGCTGCGCCGCTTTCGGGCCACATCGTCCTGATGCGTTTCCTGGTGCAGCGGCGGAAACTGCTCGCCGGGCACGAACGCGCCGTTGAGTTCGCCGGTGCGTTCACTGCCGCTCTGCATGATGTCGTCGGTTTCAGTCCGCATGCGTTCCTCTGCTTGTCGCGCCTCTATTTGTATTGAGCCTTGATTCGTGGATCGATATAGGCGTACAGGATATCCA
>PWMO01000219.1 GCA_003558175.1 Spirochaetaceae bacterium | reverse complement strand
GGTAGAGGCCGGCCGCACCGGCTATACCGGTGAGGACGGATTTGAGCTCTTCCTCGCTGCCGATCACGCGCCGGCGTGCTGGACGGCACTGCTGGACGGCGCCGAGCGCCTGGGTATCGCCGCGGGACCGGTCGGTCTTGGGGCGCGCGACACGCTCCGGCTCGAAGCGGGGTTTGCCCTCTACGGCCACGAACTGACCGAAGAGATCACGCCGGTGGAAGCTCGACTGCTCTGGGCCTGCAACCTATACCATGAGTTTATCGGGCGTGACGCCATTCTCAAGCGGAAAGAAGAGAAGCCCAGGCGCACACTGCGCAGGCTGGTTATGAGCGATTCGGCGGTGCCGCGTGAAGGCTATGCGGTACTGGACGCGGACGGGAACGAGGTCGGCACGGTTGTCTCCGGCGGACCGGCTCCCTCGTGTGGCGGCTTCATCGCCAACGCCTACGTCAACCGCGAGGTGGCCGCCGATGCACCGCTCCAGGTGCAGATCCGCAAGCGCTCCGTCGCTGCGCGCCAGAACAAGGGCCCGGTCTATAAGCCTGCCTACCGCAGCGAAGCGCCGTCCGGCGAAATGCTCGACCGCCACCGCGAATACGCCTCGCGACACATCGGCCCGTCGGAGCAGGAACGCGACGAGATGCTCGAGCTGCTGGGCGTTCAATCGATGGACGAACTCATCGAGCAGGCGGTGCCGCAGGATATCTTGAGGGCTAACCCCACCGCGCTGCCCCAGGCGCTCACCGAAGAGCAACTGCTCGGACGGCTGCGCGCCATCGCGGGACACAACAGAATCATGCGCAGCCTGATTGGAATGGGATACTCGGCGACAATCACTCCCCCGGTCATCCAGCGCAATATCCTTGAGAATCCAGGTTGGTACACGCAGTACACTCCGTACCAGGCCGAGATCTCGCAGGGCAGGCTCGAAGCGCTGCTCAACTTCCAGACCATGGTTACCGATTTGACCGGCACGGACATCTCCAACTCGTCCATGCTCGACGAATCGACCGCCGCGGCCGAAGCGATGATGATGGCGCTGCGCCACCAGCGCGGCAAAGAGACCCGCCGGCGGATGTGGGTCAGCGACAACGTCCACCCGCAGACCATTGCCCACCTGCAGTTGCGTGCCGAACCGTTCGAGATCGAGCTGGTAGTGGCGCCGGAGTCCGAATGGGCCATTGAGCAGGGGGACATGGCCGGGCTGCTGCAGTACCCGGGCACCAACGGCCGCGTCCACGATTACCGCGCGGTTGCCGGGAAGCTCTCGGCTGCCGGAGCCACGGTCATTGTGGCAACAGATCTGCTGGCGCTTACGCTGCTCTCGCCTCCGGGTGAGTGGGGTGCCGATATCGTAGTGGGCAACAGCCAACGCTTCGGCGTGCCGATGGGCTACGGCGGACCGCACGCTGCCTTCCTCGCCGCTCGCGATGCATTCAAGCGCCTGATTCCGGGGCGAATTGTCGGTGTCAGCCATGACCGCGACGGACGCCCGGCAATGCGTCTCTCACTACAGACGCGTGAACAGCATATCCGGCGTGACAAGGCTACCAGTAACATCTGTACCGCGCAGGTGCTCCTGGCGATCATGGCTTCGATGTACGCGGTCTACCACGGGCCCGACGGGCTGCGCCGCATCGCGCTGCGCATCACCATGCTGGCTAACGCGCTGCGTGATATCCTGCGCGCTCGTTCAGTTCCGGTGGTCGAAGGGTCGATCTTTGACACGGTCACCCTGGCAACCAGCCGCGTCGAGCAGCAGCGCATTCTCGCAGCAGCGGGGGCGGCGGGGTTCAACCTGCGCGCGCACGACAACGGCCACTGCAGCATCGCTCTTGACGAGTACAGCAACGCCGCAGAGCTGGTACAGCTGCTCGCAGCGATCGGCATTGATGTCGGTCCGGAAGAAGTCACGCGTGCTACGCAGACCACGCAGTATCGCCCGCTGGTCACCCTGGAACGCAGCTCCGGTTACCTGCAGCATTCGGCCTTCAACAGCTATCGCAGCGAGACCGCACTGCTGCGCTACATTACCACGCTGCAGAGCCGTGACCTTTCGCTCGCGCAATCGATGATCTCTCTCGGCAGCTGCACCATGAAGCTCAATCCAACGGCAGCGATGATGCCCATCACCTGGCCCGAGTTCGGTGCCATCCACCCCTACGCACCATCGTGGCAGGTGGGCGGCTACCGTATCCTGGCCAACGAGCTTTCGGCGTGGCTGTGTGACATCACCGGGTTTGACGGATGTACGCTGCAACCCAACAGCGGCGCTCACGGCGAGTTCACCGGGCTGATGATTATCCGCGCGTGGCACAAGAGCCGCGGAGACCACCAGCGGCGGGTCTGCCTGGTGCCGGACTCGGCTCACGGCACCAATCCGGCAAGCGCCGTCATGGCCGGTATGGACGTGGTGGTTGTCGGCAGCGCACCCAACGGCGACATCGACCTCGAGGATCTCCTCGCCAAGGCCGAAGAGCACAAGGACAACCTGGCCGCCCTGATGGTAACCTATCCGTCAACCCACGGCGTGTTCGAAAAGGGCATTCGTGAAGCCCTGCGCATCGTGCACGAATGCGGCGGGCAGGTGTACATGGACGGCGCCAACATGAACGCCCAGGTGGGCATCACCAGTCCCGGCGACATCGGCGCCGATGTCTGTCACCTCAACCTGCACAAGACGTTTGCCATACCGCACGGAGGCGGCGGGCCAGGGGTTGGCCCGGTGCTTACTGCGGCTCACCTCACCCCCTTCCTGCCCGGGACGCTGGACAACCCGGGACCGACCGGCCTGGTGGTCGGAGGGCCGTTGGGCAGCGCCGGTGTTCTCCCGATCTCGTACGCCTACATTGCCATGATGGGCAACGACGGCCTGCGTTCCGCCACCGAGTACGCGATCCTCAATGCCAACTACATCGCTGAGCGGCTGCGCGCACATATTCCGGTGGCGTACACCGGGGCCAACGGTCGGGTTGCCCACGAATGCATCCTGGACTTCAGAGGGATAGAGAAAGAGACGGGCGTGACGGTAGAGGACGTCGCCAAGCGGCTGGCGGACTACGGGTTCCACGCGCCAACGATGTCGTTTCCGGTGCCCGGTTCGCTGATGGTTGAGCCCACCGAGAGTGAAGACAAAGGAGAGCTGGATCGGTTCTGCGAAGCGATGATCAGCATCATGGAAGAGGTGGACCAGATCCGCAAGGGCGAGATGCCGCTGGAGAACAGCCCGCTGCGCAACGCACCGCACTCCCTGCTGGACATGACCGGCGATTGGGACCGCCCCTACAGTCGCGAGACGGCGGCCTATCCGGCGCCGTGGTGCCGTGAGCGCAAGTTCTGGCCGGCGGTCAGCCGCATCGACAACGTCTACGGCGACCGCAACCTGGTCTGCAGCTGCGTACCGCTCGAGGCGTACCGCAGCGAGCACGCCGCCGCCGGCGCGTAACCCCGCTGCCGCGGGACGGTGTCCCGCGGCGCGATTGCCGGCCCCACCCCCGGGCGGCCTGTCCCGGGGCGTTGTCAGAGCCCCGCCTCAGGGCGTCATAAGAGTTCTGTCTCAGAGTCCCAACAGGCGCGCAAGCTTCACCACCGTGAAACGCTCGCGCAGGTAGTGCCCAAACCGCACGCCGACCCGCGCGTGTTCCGGCAACAGACCGAGTTCTTCCGCCGTGGCAGGACCGCCAACGCGGCGCAGGATATCGGCAAAGAACTCGGGCGTCGGCACTTCGGCCGCAATCTGCTGCACCTCGTCCCATCGATCGAGCGCACGCACCGCCAGCGCCCGCTGGTCATCCGGTGACAGTGCAAGAAACGCCTCGTGATCGCGGATGATGGTGTCGGCCATGGCGCCGTAGGCGGACCTGATATCGGCCTCCTGCGCTTCGCGATCCGGGTAGCTCAGTCGTTCGACGGCTGCGCGCGCATCGTCACGAGTCAGTTGGCGCAGCTGGGCGTAGATGTCGGCCGTCAGCAGTGCGGCTACGCCGACCTGCGCCCCGTGCAGCGAGGTTTCCACCCCGGAGGCCAGGCCGTGCATCTCCCACAGATGCGATATGTGGTGCTCGGCGCCGGAGGCCGGCCGCGACTCGCCAAAATCGATCATGCAGCGCCCCGACTCGATCACCGATTCCATCAGGCGTACCATCCCGGTCTCGGAGCGGGCGGCGATCGCCTCTATGTTGTCGATGCAGATCTGCGCTGCGTCACGCGATCGCGCTGCGACTCGTTCATCAAACGGCTCGTCCCACAGCAGGTGGCCCAGCCGCCAGTCGGCAGAGGAGGTGATTTTACCCAGGATATCCCCCACACCGGCGGCGGTCAGTTCCGCCGGCGCAGCGCTCAGCACGGCAGGATCGGCGAAGATTCCCAGCGGCACCTGGCCGTAGTGGGTGCGCTTCACCCCTTCGATCACCAGCGGCGAACCGATAGAGGCGTAGCCGTCCACCGAAGCCGCCGACGGCACGGAAATAAACGGCATTCCGAGGCGAAAACTGATATAGCGCGTAATGTCGGTGATTGTCCCCGAGCCGGCGGCAATGAAGAGCG
>PWMO01000182.1 GCA_003558175.1 Spirochaetaceae bacterium | reverse complement strand
CGGCCTGCTTATCAATCGGCCGGAGGAAGTTGACATCGGTCTTTTCGCCTCTGTCGAAGTTGGGGTCGTCGTTGAAAATGTGGGGTTGATTGATGTCGATATCAAGGGCCGGTGGCATGTCGGCGCGCTTGCGGGTCATAATGAAGGGCAAATCACCACATCCTATGTCACGGGCGTTGTTGAAGGGGACGATACGGTCGGCGGGCTGGTGGGCCTGAACGACGGGGCGGTTTATGATTCCTATGCCGTCTGTGGGGTGACAGGCAATACAGCCGGCGGACTGATGGGCACAAATCAGGGTCGGGGGGTTGTCGTCGATTCCTACGCCGCGGGAGCCGTGTCCGGGGGAGGCGACCTCGGCGGACTGGTCGCTCTGAATATGGATGCATCAGTGTTTTCCTCTTACTGGGATACCGAGACGACCGGCCAGGCGGAGAGCGCCGGCTCCGATCAACACTTCGGCAAAACTACGTTCGAGATGATGCGACAGGATACCTTCGACGGTTGGCTTTTTAACGACGTATGGTCGATCGTGGCGGATGCGGCCGAAGGGAAAGTCTCTTACCCCTACCTGACTGAAAATGCTCAGGCCCCCGAACCGGGGCTGACTGACGCTTACACGGTTGACTTTTCAGTCACAGGCGAAAATGGCAACCTGACGGCGTATGTGGGCACCACTCAAATTGCGAGCGGGGACCTGGTCCTTCCGGGCTTAAACGTCGACTTCACTGCGACCCCGGATGCCGATCACCTGGTCAAGGAGTGGAAACGCAATGGTGCAGTAGTCATGAACGCCTCTCCTTTTACCGGCCTGGACTACACGGTGCAAGACCTCGACGCTGATGTCGAAGTAACGATAGAGTTTGAACCGATCGTGAGCGTCTGGCCCGATGCATCGAAGACCTACGGGCAAAGCCTTTTTGATGCTGTTCTCAGCGATGGACAGACCGCGCTGGCAGGTGTTTTTGAGTTCGATACTCCCGCCGAGATGCTGGATGCAGGTACGCATGAAGAAATAGCGATCACGTTTACGCCTGATGACCCGGACTACGGTCCGGTTGGCGGCCGGATAACTGTGGTGGTTGAGAAAAAACAGGTAACCATTTATCCCGACGGAGGACAGAGCAAGGTCTATGGCGAGCCGGACCCTGCATTTACCTATACACATACGGACCTGGTGGGCGAAGACGCGATCAGCGGAGAACTCGGTCGCGAGGGGGGCGAGGATGCGGGCGACTATGGCTTCACGCTCGGAACGCTCACGGCCGGCGGTAATTATTTGCTGGTTATGATGGATGCTCCCCCCGTATTTATGATTACGGCTCGGGAACTGACCATCGGCGGCATCTTTACCGCGATGGATAAGATTCACGACGGAACCGCCTCAGCCACCATCGATGAGGATAATCTGACGCTTGAAAATGTGGTTGGCGGTGACGACGTGGCACTCGTACCGGTGGCGGAGTTCGAAGATGCCCAAATCGGAGACGATAAGCTTGTTTCACTCACCGTCGAAAGCGCTATTTCCGGCTACGATGCGGGCAACTACAGTCTTTCGCTCGTCGGTGCGCCGACAAGCAACGCTTCCATCATCGACGACGCTGATGTCGATTACATCCTGATCAGCCCTGCGGACAAAACCGTGACCGCCGGTGCATCCGTCGAGTACACCGCTGCCGCTTACGATGCGGTTGGTGAGATATTGGGCGACGCAACTCAGGCCACCGGCTGGGATATCACCGAAGCGGCGGGCGGTATCTGGATAGACAATATATATACCTCGGAGGTGGCCGGCACCTGGACCGTGACCGGCACGTACGGAGAACTGAGTGATACTGCTACTGCTACGCTGACCGTCGAATATTTGGAAGCCGATTTCTCCGCTGACCTCGTCGAGGGCACCGTACCTCTGGAGGTGCAGTTCACCGACGAGTCCACCGGCCTGCCGGCCGGCTGGGCGTGGTACTTCGGGGATGAAAGTTTCGACGGCAACTGGGTGGAACTCACCGGTGCGGCCGCATGGCCGGCAAGAGACGGTCACAGCAGCGTCGTGCTTCCTGACGGATCCATCGTGCTCATGGGCGGAGTTATTCCCGGTGTTGGGCGTGGCAATGACGTATGGCGTTCCGCCGACGGGGGCGAGAACTGGCATCTGATGACCGGCGATCCGGGATGGGAGCCGAGAGACGGCCACAGCAGCGTGGTTCTTCCCGACGGCAGCATACTGCTGATGGGCGGCGTGGGGCAGGACGGCGGCGCGCTTGTTTATTATAATGACGTGTGGCGTTCCACCGACGGCGGGGCGAGCTGGGAAGAAGTGATCGGTGATGGCGAGAAATGGATCGCGAGGTACAACCACAGCAGCGTGGTGCTGCCTGACGGGGATATCCTGATCATGGGTGGAAGAGGGGGAGAAGTTATCTCTCCTCCCAGCACCCGTGGCAACGATGTGTGGCGTTCGGCCGACGGGGGAGAAACATGGACACAAGTCACCGGCAGTGCAGAGTGGGCACCAAGGGATAACCATGCCAGCGTTTTGCTTCCCGATGGAAGTATCATTCTGATGGGCGGATACGATAACGATCCGGACATGACAAATGACGTGTGGCGTTCCGTCGATGGAGGAATAAGCTGGGATCTGATCACCGCTGAGGCGGACTGGGCACCGCGAATCAATCACCAGACCCAGGTCCTTCCGGACGGCAGCATCGTCCTGATGGGCGGTCATGCCACCCCGGCGCAGAACGACGTGTGGCGCTCTGCGGACGGCGGAGAAACCTGGGTGGAACTGACCGATTCGGCCGGCTGGTCGGCCAGGACAAATCACAGCAGCGTGATGCTTCCCTGCGGCGGGCTGCTGGTAATGGGAGGTTCAATTCCCGGGGAGTACTACAATGATGTCTGGCGTCTGGATACGGCCGGTTCATCGCTTCAGGACCCCGTACATACCTATGAAAAAGCGGGCACCTACAGCGTTACCCTCCAGATATTCAACGATTACGGCCGCGCGTCCGTTGTGAAACAGGATTTTATCGAAGTCGCCAAAATTGTTCCGGTCATTATTGAAACTCCCGAAGCGGCCCCGATCACCTACGGGCAAGCGCTGTCTCAGTCCGAACTCACGGGCGGCGTGGTGGGGGATGAAGTGGAAGGTACGTTTGCTTTTTCTGACGACTTGATCGTTCCCGGTGCCGGCGATTATTTGGCGGATATCACTTTTACGCCGGATAATACCGATAACTACGAAACGGTAACTGACACCGTTACCGTAACTGTGAATGAAAAGGAACTGACCGTTACTGGTGCCGCAGCCCTTGATAAGACATACGACGGGACTGCGGATGCCGAAGTGACCGGCGCGAAGCTGTCCGGAGTCCTGGCGGCTGACGAGGGTGATGTGGTACTGGAGAATCACGGGACCGGAACCTTTGCTCAGGCAGAAGCAGGTGAAGGAATTGACGTTACAGTGACAATGACTATCAGCGGGGTTAGAGCGGATAACTACACGCTCACGCAGCCTGATTATCTTGCGGCCGATATCACACGGCGCGAACTGACGGTCTCCGGCGCCGTAGCGCAGGACAAAGTCTATGACGGTGATGATAGCGCGACCGTCAACTTCGACGGGGCGGTGCTGAAAAATGTGGTCGGCGATGAGGATGTGGAACTGGACGCATCAGGTTACTCGGCTGCGTTTGCTGGAAGCAACGTCGGCGCGCACGAAGTAACGGTCACCGGCCTGGAGTTGGACGGCGATGATTCCGGTAACTACACTCTTATTCAACCCGATTATCTTGTGGCCCAAATTATTGCCCTCCTGCAGGATAAGATCAACCGGGCGGAGCCGGGACAGACCATCGAGATAGGGCCCGACAGCTACAGCGCCGCCGAACCTCTGGTTATCGACGTTGAGGGCGTGATCCTGCGCTCAACCGCCGGCCGGAACCATACGTTCATCGATGCCGAAGGCGGGGACGATGCGATTGTGGTCATTGCCGATAACGTTACCGTGGAAGGATTCTGGATCGGCGGGTTCCATGAGGTCGGTATATTGATCAACGGCAATAACGCCAGGATCGTGGATAACGTCCTGGATGGTTACTGCGAGGTGTCTGACGTGCGTGCCGAGATCGCTATAGCAGCCAATGCTGAAGGTGCCAGGATACAGGGCAACAGCATTGAGGATGCCGAAGTCGGGATCGGCATCGGAGGCTCCGCCAAAGCGACCAGGATACTCAACAACAGACTGCTCCGCAATACCATAGCGGGTATTATGAACGAGCCGGAAAACTCACCCGAGGACACCCGCGCTACGCACAACAACATCGTCGGCAACGAAGCCGGCGCGGTGTGGGACGGCGACGAGGCGCTGCGGGCCGCTAATAACTGGTGGGGACACAGGACGGGGCCTTTCCACGAGACGAAAAACCCCGCTGGAGAAGGCGACGAGGTATCCGACAACGTCGAATTTGCCCCATGGACCGGCGATGAGAGCATAGGGCGCGGCACGGCCGTCACCCGGGACGAACCCCGATCAGAGGACCCGGAGCAGGGG
>PWMO01000081.1 GCA_003558175.1 Spirochaetaceae bacterium | reverse complement strand
GTCCATGTCGTTCTCGCAGCGTTCACCCTCCTGTGGGTGAGTTCCGCCTGGGGGCAGAACGGACCGGAGCTGCCACGCGAGCTGCCGCGAGGCTTTCGCAGCATTGAACTTGGACTGCCGGTAGAAGAGGTGCAACGACTGCTGGTTGAAGATATGAACTTCAACTACCGGGGCGACCCCGACGTCTCGCTGCTTCCGGCAACCGGCAACCAAATCATTGAGGTCTCCGGCTACACCTTTATTGAGCGAGCGTGGTTTCAGTTCCAGGAAGGTTCGCTGTTCAGTATCACGCTGCGCCTCAACCCATCGGTGCTGGACCATTACGGCATGTACACCACGCTGGTCGAGCGCTACGGAGAACCGGATCTGCTCAGCCCAAGAATCATGCTGTGGCAGTCGGATGCGGTGCGAATGTCACTTGAACGCCCGCTCACCGTGAAGTACATTGACCGCGTGGTGTTTGAACAACTGCTTGAAGAGGGGAGGATGCAGGAGTCCGTCCGCGAGATGAGCCGGCGGCAGTTTATCGAGCAGTTCTAGACCGCAGGCCGGGGACAAGACAATCCGACGTGGATCCGTGACGCCGCAACGCAGACCTTGCGCGACCCACGGGCAATGCACGAACGGGGGCGTGTGCGGCGAACTTGCACTCATGGAAAAACTACTTTGAGAAACAGAAGCACACACTCTGGAGTAGCGTTACGGCGCACGCTGGTAATGGTGCTGGCGTCGATCGCGGTAAGCGTCGCCGCCGGATGCGGTCGGGTGGAGGCGGCAGACACGGTGGAGCTGCAGATTAACGGGCATCGGTTCACGGTTGAAGTGGCGGCGGACGACGAGTCTCGAGCCCGCGGCCTGATGCACCGCGAGAGCGTTGAACCGCGCCACGGCATGCTCTTCGTCTTCGACGATGACCAACGGCGATCTTTCTGGATGCGTGACACCTCCGTTCCGCTCTCAATCGCCTACATTCGGCGCGACGGGACAATCACGGAGATCTACGATATGCAACCCTATTCGCTTGAACCGGTGAACTCAATCGCCCCGGTACGTTACGCTTTGGAGGTAAACCAGGGCGAGTTCAGAGAACTGGGCATCCGGGCCGGTGATCGGGTGGAGTTCCCCCAGAAGATCCGCTGAATCTGCCACCTCAGCCGGCCGGCCCCACACCCGCCGATTGGCCTACTCGTCCGCGCGGTCCCGGGTGGATTCGGCCGAACCTGGTGACCCGGCAAGCCCGTTGAGCTCGGGAAAGAGTTCCAGAACCGGCTTGTCGTCTTCTTTCTCCGGCTCGTTCACCAGCATCTGGATCCGGCGCTCGACCTTCGCCAGGTCGCGTTCGAGCGTCTTGGCCAGGTTTACGCCCTCTTCGAAGATCTTCACCGCCTGATCAAGCGGTACGTCCGAGTTGCGTATCTGTTCGCTCAGCTGCTCAAGACGCGACAGGCGTTCTTCAAATCCCTTCATACCGTTCCCTTGTTCTCCCGGTCGTTCTCGGGGTTTTCGGTTATCTTTGCCCGCACGGGACCATCATGAAACGTTATCCGTACCGGCTCTTCCTCCGCAAGCTGTTCTCGCAGCCGTACCACGGAGCCATTGTCCACTCGGCTGACCACGGCATAGCCGCGCTCCAGTATCGCCAGCGGAGAGAGACCTTCGAGGCGGCTGCCCAGCAGCTCGAGGCGGTGTCGCGTGTCGGAAACGCGGCGATCGATGGCGGTTGCAAGGGACTCTTTGGCTTCGTCCAGCCGCTGCAGGGCGGGCTGCAGCACCATCAGGACGCTTCGCTCCAGTTCACCGGCACTGAACTGGCGCGCGTAGAAGCGGGCCCGTTCCAGCCGTTGCGCGAAGGAACGGATGATGTCGCGCCCATGTTGCAGCACCATACGGCGCAGTTCGGCGCGGTCAACGGCAACCAGCTCGGCGGCGGCCGAGGGAGTCGGCGCCCGTACGTCGGCTGCCAGATCGGAAAGAGCCACGTCGATCTCATGACCGACCGCCGAGATCACCGGGATCTCTGATGCTGCAACCGCTCGTACGACGCGCTCGTCCGAGAAGGGCAGCAGATCCTCCAGCGAGCCTCCGCCGCGCGCCAGTATGATTACGTCACCGAGGCGATAGCGGTCGGCCCGGCGAATGGCCGCGGCGAGTTTTTCAGCCGCCGCCTCGCCCTGCACCGGTGCCGGAACCACCACCAGTGAAATACCGGCGTTGCGGCGGCCCAGCACGGTAAGGATGTCGCGTATGGCAGCGCCGGTGGGAGAGGTCACAACCGCTACGGTCTCGGGGAACGGCGGCAGTTCACGCTTGCGTTGTGCGTCAAAGAGCCCTTCGGCGGCCAGAGCTTTCTTGCGTTGCTCGAGCAGTGCGAGGATGGCGCCGGCTCCGGCCAGTCGCATTGACTCACAGATTATCTGGTAGCTCCCCCGCGGTGGGTAGACTGAAACTGTCCCCGTTACCCGCACCAGAGCCCCGTCCTCCGGCTGGAAATCGAGCGCGCCGATCCGGTTGCGGAACATAACCGCCTGAATGACCGCGCTCTCGTCTTTCAGGCTGAAGTAATAGTGTCCGGTGCTCGAGGGACGAAAGTTTGAGATCTCTCCCTCTACCGTAACGGCGCCGAAGCGCGATTCGAGGGTCGACTTGATCAAGGTGGTGATCTGTGTAACGGTGAGTATGTCGGAACCGGAGCTGCCCACGGTTGGAGAGTAGCCGCTAACGGTGATAAACTCAATGGGTATACCCGCTCGAAGGATTGGTCGATAACAGAGTATGTCCTTACTCGTATGTGTGAATGCCGCCGTGCGCTCAACGCACGCCGATACTGCGCTTGCAGGCGACCGCTCGGCAATAGATCTGCTCGCAGAGCGAATAGGTGCGCTCTCGGATGTGTGTGGCGTCGTCGTCTTGCACACCGCCGGCCATAGACAGAGCTACCCGGCAGAGTGGCAGCATATGGAACTGCGCGCAAGCGGCGAGCACGATGTGGTGGACGCGCTGCAGCGAGCCGTGGCAGCCCATGACGGCTGTGACCTGGTTCTCTATTGCCACTTTGATGCACCGTTTCTTGACCTGGACCTCTGCAACGCGATGATAGCAGACCACCGCCGTTACGTAGCGGAGTACAGCTTTGCCGACGGCTACCCGGCAGGGCTTGCACCGGAACTCCTGGCCGCGGGCGTGTTGCCGCGGCTCCAGCCGCTTGTGCAGGACGGCGCCGGCTCGCCCGGGGTGCCGCGGGACCTGCTGTTCCAGATCATTCAGCGTGACATTAACGCCTTCGACATAGAGACCGCGCTGAGCAAGCACGATCAGCGCATGCTGCGCATAGAGCTCTACTGTGATACCCGACGCAACTGGGAGTTGTGCCGGCGCCTGTGCGAGCTTGACGCAACAACGGCAGCGGCCATCGTAGAGCACACAAACAGGGATCTGCGGCTGCTGCGGACGCTTCCGGCCTACGTCAGCATCGATATTGTCGAGGGCGGCCCGCAGGACGTTGCCTACAGCCCGTATCGCCTGTTTGGCCCCGCCGGCAAGGGCAAACAGCGCGAGATGTCCGCCGCGCAGCTGGAGAAGCTGGTTGCCGACGTTGAGCGGTTCGCACCCGGGTGTGTCTACTCGCTCGGCGTCTGGGGCGAGCCCGGGCTGCACAGCGACCCAGAAGCCGTGGTGGAAGCGGTGATCCGTGCGCACGGCCGCCAAACGGCTGAAGGAGCGCCTGTCGCGGCCGATGAGCGTAACGCGCGATCGAGTGGGGACGAGCCTCGGATCGTGATTGAAACCAGCGGTGTAGGCTGGGATCAGGCGCAGTTCGAGCGTCTGGTAAGCCGCAAGGAGATCACCTGGATCGTCCATCTGGATGCGGTCGACGCGGAAGTGTATCGCCAAGTACGGGGTGAGGGTTTTGAGGAAGCGATGCGTTTCTGTCATCAGCTGTTCGAACTCGCGCCGGAGCGCGCATACGTGCAGTCAGTGCGCTATGCCGATGTGGAAGAGCATACCGAGAAGTTTTACCGATACTGGAAAGAGCGAACGGACAACGTCATCATCCAGAAGTACGACCACTTCTGCGGTGAGCTGGCGGACAAGCGAATCACCGACATTTCGCCGGTCAAACGGTTTCCCTGCTGGCACCTGCGCCGCGACTTGACCGTGCTGGTTGACGGCACGGTGCCGCGCTGCCGTGAAGACATCCGTTGCAGCCACGCCGTCGGAAATCTTCTGACCGACGGGGTGGAACGGATCTGGGACTCGCTGGAGCCGGTCTACGCGGAGCATGCTGCCGGAACCTACCCGGACATCTGCCGGAACTGTGATGAATACTACACCTTCAACTTCTGAGCGGCCTTACACCGTTGTCGGAGGACGTCGTGTCGAACGCCCGACGGGCGCACCGCGCAACACCTCGCTCATCGTACTGCACCGCGGCGGAAAGTACCGCCGGTTCGAGCTGTTTGACGACCTGCAGCGCCTCGGCTTTGATGACGTGCTGTCACTCGAACCTTCTTCCGACACCTACGATATCGAGGCGCTCGCGCGGCAGTACGGTGGAG
>PWMO01000243.1 GCA_003558175.1 Spirochaetaceae bacterium | reverse complement strand
TTCGGGATCGAAATCGTTCTTTGTAATTTCTCAGGTTTTTTAAATACCCACGCCACATAGTCTATTGCAAGACGATGCACGTCGTGTTTTTCATGCGCTGGACCCGTTTTTTCGCTATCCCGATAGCGATTTCTGGCACTTCAGAATAATTTCAAAATCTGAACGGGGTTCGCTGAGGATTGACGTTCAGAATGTATAGCCCAGCCCGATTATATGTGCCAGTCTGTTATCGGTGGCATCGCCTTCCATCAGGGTATAATCCACCGACCACCCGTCTTTACGGAACCCAACGCCGCAGGTCCACGAGTTGAGGTCGCTGTTGTTCACATGATAGCCTCCGCCTCTGAGAACCAGCCCGCCTCCCGCCCCGGCGGCTCCAAGGCCGGTGACCCATTCAGCTCCCAGACGAAGATCGCCGTTAACATCCCCCCTGGACTCATCCAGCACATCATAAACATCGAGAGACAATATAAGCGAATCCTCCGGAAGCAGCAGCCCTTCCGGGCTCCTCCATGCAGCGCCAGCGACAAGGTTCGCCCATTCTTCAACTTTTTCGTCGAAAATATTTCGGAAATCATAGTCCGGCTCGTTGATATTGCGTCCCATCAGGCCGAGACTGAAGCCGCCCCCGAGATCCCAGATCATACCAAGGTCGTAAGAAAATGTCGAGTCATCTTCAGAGCTCGCGCCCCCTGTTACGGCCTCAGACCACTCTTTTCTCAAAGCCTTTACTGTGCCGCCCAGAGAGAGCGAGCGGAGCAGCGGCATATCGAAATTCCTTCTGTAAGCCATACTTCCGTAAAAATGCCTGTCTTTTTCACGGCCTTCCATACCGTTCAGCTGTATCTCTGTGCGGTCGCGCATGACCCCGAAACCGATTCCGAACACATCACCGTAGAGATCATAGGAAAAAGCGAGCCCGAAAAAGTCATTGAAACCCAGCTCATTCCTGCGGTTTAGTCTGCCGCTGTAGGTAAGGTGAAGGCCCTGGGGGGCTGAAGCCAGCCCCGCAGGGTTCCAGTAGGTGCTGTATGCATCGTCGGACACGGCAACGAAAGCCCCGCCCATGCCCATAGGGCGCGCACCTGTGTCTGCTGTTGCAGTCCCCGCGATACCGTAAGCCAACAGTACGGCCGTCAATAAGCATACACCTGCTTTATGATCAAGCATTTTTGGTAACCTTTAATCTTCTTATAAGCTGATAACGAATTATTCCTGCCCGGTATCCTTCATCACCCTTTCAACAGCACCAACCACAGGCTCCAGCGCCCTGCGTGTCAAAGCACGCGCCAGGTCACTGTCCTCTATCATACCGGCAAAGGCCGGGCTGAGATCGTAGTAGAGCTTCACGGCGGAGCGGCCGGCCGGGCTCTCAAGCAGGTAGGCGTCACGCCAATCCCTGAGGGTCTGAACCTGGGCCGTCATCGGTGAGCCATAAGCAGCCGTAGCGATAAAGCATCCGCCGCCGCTGCTGCTGCTGTCATCCACACTATAACGCTCAGTAACTTCCTTATGCTCGCCATCGGCGATTTCAACCGTGCGCGAGGAAGGAACTCCGTATGAGAAGTCAACCCCGTCATTATCATCGTCATCATTATCAGGATCGCCCAGCTGCGTTTCGTCGGGATGGTGGAAGTCAATATTGTATTTACCCGGAGGCAGCGCGATAGTAGTGCCGCTTCGGAGCCAGTCAGTTGCATAATCACTCCCAACACCCTCGTCCGAAATGCGCCAGCGCCCCTGCTGTGCGGCAATACGGGGCGTTATATAGACGGTCAGGAAACCACCCACATGATCCGGATCCACGGTGTACTGAGCCTCGGCAATCCTGTTGGGGAACGGATCTCCATCCTCTCCCATACTGAACCTTATGCGGCGGCTATCACGCGTCGGTATGACCTGAAGGGCGTCATCCACAACCACCCATTGATCGAAAATGAACCCCATCGGGTCATCATCAACCTGCAGGACAACCTCCTGGCCGGGATCCATGAGTTTCCTGAAGTTTGTCACGTCGATTACCTCACCGTCTGCATCCAGCACATCAACCGCGATTGCCGGCATGCCAGGGGCATCCAGTGACACTGCCTCAACATCAAGGATCATCATCTCAGTGTAAACGGCCACGGCCGTGGTATCTTCACGGACGAAAACGCTCAGGTATCTGCTTTCAGTGATAACCTCGCCATCCACCATCCAGTGCATAAAGGAGCGCCCCTTACCATCCTTGTTCGGCGCTTCCAGCTCAACAAGGGTGTCAGTGTCAAATACCTCCCAATACGGTGTTTCACCTTCGTGACCCGTATCGGACTCTATCTTCAGGTCCTCTATCGGTGTTTCACCTTCGGTCATAGCCCTGACCTCCAGGAAGTACCTGTCATCCCTCTCATAGACAGCTACTGCGGTGGTGTCTTCAGCGATATTGAAACTGAGGTGTCTTGAAATAGTCGCCTGCACACCGTTCAGCCTCCACTCCACAAACCTGTAATCCACTCCATTTACGGTCTTCTCAGCAGGCGCCTCGAGTGTCACATAATCATCCTGAGGTACCCGCATTTCGTAGGGAGTCCCATCCTCTCCTGCATCGTCGTGGCCATGGTCGGTATCTGAGTCCACTTCTATACCGGATTCAGGAGAAGACCTGACCGTAAGCCTGTAGCTCTCGACTTCCTCGTAATGTACCTGGGCGTCGCGGTTCGCATCAACTGTCACAAACAGCTCATGCAGGCCCTCAGCCTGAGGCTCGCCGTCAAGGCTCCAGTAATCGATAACATACAGCCTGCCGTTCAGCTCGACCTCTTCCGGAGCTTCCAGCCGCACCTCGCTCCCATCAGGAATGCCTGATATGAAGCGGTTTGTGACTATTTGCTCCGGGGCGGCAAGGTGATCGGCCGTATAATCAACCGTTACACCGCGCTGCGGGGCAGACCTTACAGAAAGCGTATAGGTCGCCTCTTCGGTGTACTGCGCCACCGCCACCCTGTGGGAGTCATCCATACTGAACTCAAGCCGCGGGTTATCCGGATCCTGCGGCGCACCGTCAAGCGTCCACTGCACGAAGGTGTAGACTGTGTCCCCGTCCACTACTTCCGGCGGGGCCCAGAGGATGACATCTTCGTCGCCCTCAAGGTCAGATACCGAATAGTACCGCATAGCAGCATCCGTTGTATCGCCATGCCCCGTGGTCGAGTCGATCTCCACACCGCCGATCGGCCTGCTCTCGACGTCCAGATGATAGGTATCCTTCTCCGTATACTGGGCCACGGCGGTCGATTGACCGTCCAGTGTGAAGTTAATGGCCTGATCACCCTCGGGATACTCCTCACCGTCGAGTCTCCATCTCACGAACTCATAGATCACACCGCCGTCTTCAAACTCCTCAGGAGCCCGGAGATGCACATCCTGGCCGGGTATAAGATCCTCACCCGGAACCTCATAGTTGGTCACCGTGTTACCGTCCTCATCGGTATGGCCGGTATCGGTCTCGATCTCAACGCCTTCCACCGGGGTGGACTTTACGTTCAGCCCGTACCGCTCGAAATGTGCCACGGCACGGTAGTGCTGCTGATCCCCCTCTATGGGCACGGTCAGCTCTTTAACCCCCTCGGACTGATCCACCATGTTACCGTCGGGATCCAGCAGCGCCCAGTGAGAGAACCTGTAGAATGCGTCGTTATGCACCAGGGATTCATCCTCCACCCTCAGGTGCGGGGCATCGCCTACCCTGAGATCATCTATAAAGTAGTCCGTAGTGTCACCGTCGCCGGTATTGGATTCTATGGTTACATCCTTGAGAGGATAGGATTCGACACTCAGGGTGTAGCCGTCAAGGTATCTCACGGTGGCGGTATGGTGATCTTCCACATCGAACGTCAGCCATGTCTGGCCCACGGGCTGCTGCTCGCCGTCGAGATACCAGGCGAAGAATGCGTAGTCTCCGTCTATATCCCTGGGTGCACGCAGATTTACAGTGGTGCCCTCAGGTATACCGGTAAGCGTCTCGTCGGTCAGCGCCTCGTGACCGGTGGCAGATGTTATCTCCACAGGATCAAGCGCCTCGGGAAGGGCTTCCACATGGACGGAGTAGGCCCTGGTATAGTTCGCGACCGCAATCCTGTGGCCATCTTCCATTTCAGGCAGGGTGGGGTGAACTGAGGGAATGGGGTCCATAACAAAGGTTATTGACCTCACCCCGCGCTCGCCCTGCTCAAGGATTGTCTCATGCATTCCGTCATAGAGCTTCCAGTGATCGAATACATATCCCACCGGATCTTGCTCAGGAACCGAAAGATCGACTGCAGTCCCATAGCCGACCAGCCTGGTGTAATTTGTCTGCCCTCCGTAATAAGCATCGGTCGATTCGACATCCACTTCGATATGATCATGTCCGTCACGATCGAGCACCTTGCCTTCCACATGCAGTATCCAATTATCTTCAAGATCATAATGAGCAACCGCTTCATAGTGGCTGTCCATTGTGAAGTGCAGGTTTCTGGTGGTATAAGTGCCGGAATGGGCGCCGGTACCGCTGACCTCCCATGCCTCGAACTTGCGGCCCT
>PWMO01000082.1 GCA_003558175.1 Spirochaetaceae bacterium | reverse complement strand
TGCCGCGGGTGCCGGCTGCGGTGACTCGGGCGCCGCCTCGCCGCCGCTATCCGCGGCGGATGCTTCGCCACCACCAGCGCTCGCCGAGCCGGCCTCGTTGTCTATCTCGCTCAGGAGCCCGGCGATGTCTTCGCCCTTCTCGCCAATGACACCGATCGTCTGCCCGACGGTAGCCGACTTACCCTCGGAAAGCACTATCTTCAGCAATACCCCTTCCTGGGTGGACTCGTAGTCCATCGTCGCTTTGTCGGTCTCTACCTCGCACAGAACGTCTCCCGACGCCACCGAATCGCCCTCTTTCTTGTTCCACGTAACTATAGAGCCTTCTTCCATCGTGGGAGAAAGCGCCGTCATCAATATGCGTTCAGCCATCACTTCACCCCTGTTCCATGTAAGACACTTTCTTGACCGCACGAACGATCTTGTCAACCGACGGCTGCACAGCCAGCTCGAGCGTGTGGTTATACGGCATCGGAACGTCTTCGGACGAAACCAGTTCCACCTGTGCGTCCAACTCGTCAAAGCAGTTGCTGGAGATCAACCACGCTACGTGCGAGCCAACGCTCGCCATCGGCCACGCCTCGTCAATAACAACCGCGCGGTTGGTCTTGCGCACACTGCGATAAATCGTCTCTTCGTCCAGCGGTCGCAGCGAACGGAGGTCGACAACCTCGGCGCTGATCCCGATCTTCTCCAGTTCATCGGCCGCCTCGAGTGCCACGCGCAGCGGTTTGGAGTGCACGATCAGACTGACGTCCGAGCCTTCGCGCTTGATGTCGGCCTCGCCGATCGGGACCAGGTACTCCTCGTCGGGAACCTCGCCGGTCCAGGCATAAGACATCTCGGACTCCAGCATCACCACCGGGTTGTCGTCACGAATTGCGCTCTTGAGCAGGCCCTTGGCGTCGTACGCGGTCGCCGGAGCCACCACCTTCAGCCCCGGAATGTGTACAAAAAGGCTCTGCAGCGCCTGCGAATGCTGCGACGACAAATACTCGGCGGGACCGTTGGGCCCGCGAAAGACAATCGGACACTTCAGCTGTCCGCCCGACATGTGCCGCATCTTGGCGGCGTTGTTGATCACCTGATCAAGCGCCAGAAGCGCGAAGTTGAAGGTCATCCACTCAACCACCGGCCGCAGTCCCGCAGTGGCCGCGCCAACGCCGACGCCGGTAAAGCCCAACTCGGCGATGGGTGTATCCATTACCCGCTTGGGCCCGAACGTGTCGAGCAGTCCGCGGGTTACCTTGTACGCGCCGTTGTACTCGGCAACCTCCTCGCCCATAATAAAGACTCGCTCGTCCCGCTTCATCTCTTCTTCGAGCGCTTGCCTCAGGGCGTCACGAATCGCAATTTCCGCCATCTGGCCTCTCCTTGGGTTAAACGTAAATGTCTTCGTACATGCTCTCGAGCGGCGGTTCCTCGCTGCTCTCGGCGAAGTCGACGGACGCCTGAGCCAACTGCTTCATCCCGTCGTCTATCTTCTTGAACTCATCTTCGGTCAGATGACCTTCGTCAAGCATCCGTGCCTTCAGCACCAGAATTGGATCCTGTTCCTTGTACTTCTCCAGCTCGTCCTTGGTACGATACTTGGCCGGGTCACTCATCGAGTGCCCCTTGTAGCGATAGGTCTTGACGTCCAGCAGCCATGGCACGCTGTCTTTGCGCACCTGTTCGATCACATCGCCGAGCTCCTCATACACGGTAAGCACGTCCATTCCGTTGACCACTCGCCCGGGCATATCGTACCCGGCCGCTTTGACCGAGAAGTCTTCAACCGCCGACACGCGCTTGACGGCGGTTCCCATGCCGAAGTGGTTGTTCTCGACGATGTAGATCACCGGGAGCTTCCAGACCGAAGCCAGGTTCAGTGACTCGTGAAACGCGCCCTGGTGAATCGCGCCGTCACCGAAGAAACAGAGCGCGACACCACCGGTCTCCTGGTACTTGGAGGCGAATGCCACGCCGGTAGCGACGGGGATCTGGGCGCCGACAATGCCGTTGCCGCCGAGGAAGTTCTTCTCGACGTCGAACATGTGCATCGACCCGCCCTTGCCGCGGGAACACCCGGTTACCTTGCCGAAAAGCTCGGCCATTACCACGTTGGGATCCATCCCGACCGCCAGGGCGTGGCCATGATCACGATAGGAGGTCAGCACGTGGTCCCGCTTGAGGTCCAGCGCCGCCACCGAGCCTACCGCCACCGCCTCCTGGCCGTTGTAGAGGTGGCAGAAGCCGCCGATCTTCTTCAGACCGTACATCTGCGCGGCCTTCTCTTCGAATCTGCGGATCTTGAGCATCTCCGTGAGAAGACCTATGAGAAACTTCTTGTCGTACTCTTTGGTTTTTGCTTTCGCCATCTTCAGCGCTCCTTACTCCTCGACCCTGACCTCGGTCTTCTCGTCCTGCATCGGCCGGTAGTAGACGAACTCTTCTATAATAGTCTCAAGCACGATCATGTTGGACGCATCCGGATTACTCTTCCAGAAGGTACCCAATCGACCGCCCAGCGCTTCCAGAACGTCGGACTTGAGCGCCGGGTTGTCAATCAGCTCGGTCTTGCCGCGCACCCTGAGGATTTCCTGCAGCGCGGGCCCCTGGAACATCCACTCCACCGCCGGCTGCTGTTCCAGCTGTGAAGTCTTGCTGAAGTCGGGCGCCGTCAACGCGTACAGGCAGCCCTTGCGACCGCGGATAACGGCCGGTGTCATCCAGCGCATTCGAGGTTGCCCGAAATGATCCACGTTGGCAAGCACCGCCACCTTTGATCTCTCGATTAGCCGTTCCATCACGTCGAACATCGCGTTGACGTCCATTCGTCTCCTCCTTCAGCGGATTCTGTGAATCCCTACCTGGTTGAATGATGCAGCAAAACCGTCACAACGTAAAATGCCGACGAAGGCGAGCGACAGTTTTGGTTTAATGTAACCATTCGGCGCCAATTTTCAAGCCGTTGAGCTGCGGAATCGACAGATTTGCCCCGTATTGTCGATCATTTCCGTCAAAAATTCACCTGTCAACTCAGTCTTGACGCTGTACTTTTCGCGACCATGTTAGTATAATCCCGGATAAGGATAATAAAGTATCTATATAGTTGAATCCTGTTCATGCACCGGGAGGCTTCGTGTTAAACGACATCTTTATCAAGCAGCCGATCATGCGCAAGGTCGTCTATTCGCTCATCCCGATCTTCCTCTTCTCGCTCTACATGTACGGGTGGCGGGTGATTGCGCTGTCTGCCGTGGTGTTTCCGCTCGGCATCCTGACCGAGTACCTGGTCGAAAAGACCCGTGGAAAAAAGGTCAGCGAGGCGGTGCTGGTTACCTGCATGCTGTTCGTGCTGATTCTGCCGCCTGCAGTACCACTCTGGGTGGCGGCGATAGGGATCGTGTTTGGAGTATTCTTCGCCAAAGAGGTATACGGCGGCTTCGGGCGCAACGTGTTCAATCCGGCCATCTCGGCCCGGATCTTCGTCTGGATTTCGTTTCCCGCGCTGTTCGCCAACGGGTTCATGATTCCCGGAGCGTTTGGCACCGCAGGCGAAGCGGGCGTTGACGCGCTGACGGCCTCCAGTCCGCTGGCGGTGCTCGAAAGCGGCTCACGGCCCGAGTTCCTCGACGTGTTGCTGGGGTTTACCGGCGGGTCCATGGGCGAGGCGTCCGCGGTGCTGATTATTCTCGCCGGGATCTACCTTGTCGCTACCAAGACCGCCCAGTGGCGCCTCATCCTTGGAACGCTGCTCGGCGCCGGCGCCATGATGACCGGGCTCTACCTTGGGGGGATCAGCCCCAACTACCCGCCGCAGTACGCGCTGTTCTCCGGCAGCATTCTGTTTGTGGCGGTCTTCATGTCGACCGACCCCGTCAGCGCACCGAACAAGCCTGCGGCGCAATGGCTCTACGGGATTCTCATCGGTACGGCAGCCATCATTATCCGCAACGTCGGGGGCTTCCCCGAGGGAACCAGTTTTGGCGTCCTGATGGGCAACGTTTTCGCATCGCTGTTTGACGAGCTGCTCCCGGCAAAGAAAAAAAAGAAGAAACCGGCCAAGGCCGCCGGCGCATCCAGCGGAGGGAAATCGGCGAACGGTGGCCCGAGCCCGAAGAGTTCGGAGGTAACGCCATGAACAAGCAGAGTCTGCCCTATACGGTTGTCTTCTCTTTTATTGTCTGTTTTGCGTTCGTGTTTCTGCTTTCTTTGACTCACCAGGCCACGCGAGAGCTGGTACTGCGCAACCAGGAGCTGCGTCAGCAGCGCGCCGTGCTTCGCGCCCTTACCATAGAGTATGATTCCGATCAGGACGTGTTCGAACGCTTTGCCGACATTGAGCAGGTGGAGCGCGACGGTCTGACGCTTTTCCGCATCACCCGGGACGGCGAGAATATCTACGCATCGCTGTTTTCCGGCAGTGGACTCTGGGGAACCATAAACGGCACCATCAGCGTAAATGAGGCGGTAGATCGCATTGTCGGAATCGAGATCATCGATCATAACGAGACACCGGGTCTGGGCGGCAGAATTGATGAACCGGAGTTCAAGAACCAGTTCCAGGGCAAGTCGCTGGT
>PWMO01000203.1 GCA_003558175.1 Spirochaetaceae bacterium | reverse complement strand
TCCGCCAAGGCGAATGGCGTTGGTGACAACCATACCGCCGAGCGAGATGACCGATATCTCGCTGGTGCCGCCACCGATGTCACAGATCATGTGGCCGGCCGGTTCAAAGATAGGGATATTGGCGCCGATAGCGGCTGCCAGTGACTCCTCAATCACCTTGACTTCGCGGGCGCCGGCCTTGTAGGCGCTCTCTTCTACCGCGCGGCGTTCCACTTCGGTGATGCATGAGGGTACGCCGATTACCATGCGCGGCTTCACAAACCAGCGGCGCTTGAGCACCTTGGAGATGAAATAGCGTATCATCTTCTCCGTAGTTTCCAGATCGGCGATGACGCCGTCGCGCAACGGCCGGATGGCGATGATGTCTCCGGGTGTCTTCCAGAGCATGCGCCGGGCCTCTTCTCCAACCGCGACAACCTTCTTGGTACCCCGTTCCACCGCAACGACCGATGGTTCGTTGATTACAATGCCCCGACCGCGGATGTAGATCAGGGTATTGCAGGTACCCAGGTCTACACCGATGTCATTAGAAAACGCGTTAAACAAGCGGCCTACCCCCATCTGTTTGCTCTCCAAATCGGTCCGCTGCTGCCGCCCGAGTCATCGGGCAACCGCCACACACCGTCCATCTCACTCTGTCCCGTTTCGTCAACTGTCTATTCCCGTTGTCTGTCTTCCCGTTCCCTGCTTCCGTCAATTGCCGCGCAGGGCGCGGAGAGCAGCTTCGTGTCGCGGATCGAGGCGGATCGCCTCGCGCCATTCAAAGCGCGCCCGCTCGCGATCCCCGCGCTGCAAGTACGTTTGCCCAAGGTAGTAGTGGGCGTCGGCAGAACCCGGGCTCTCTTCAAGTATCGTCCGAAACTGCTGTCCGGCTTGATCAAATTGCTCCTGTTCCAGCAATACCAGGCCGAGTTGCCGTCGGATCCGTTGCATGAGATGCGGATCTTCACTGCTCTCCAGCGCCAGCCGGTAGTACCGCTCCGCGTCGGCGTACTGCTCACTGCGATGATGCACGCCCGCCAGCTCCGCGTACAACAGATCTCCAGGCTGAGCGGCAATTGCCTTCTGGTAGTTCTCGATGCTCTGCCGATGCATTCCAAGCCCGTCATACGCGAGCGCGAGGTACTCGTACGAGTCGGGCCTCACTAGACCCAATTCTATCGCACGTTGCATGTGTTCTACCGCACTATCGAAGTAAAACTCTCCGAGGTGATAGTACGCTTTGGCCAGGATGTAATGACTTTCGGCTTGAAGCGGCTGCTGCTGCATCAGGTGGGCTTTACGCAGCATTCTTACCGCCGATTCCAGGTGATCGGAGCGCAGCTCCCGGTCAACCTGCTGCATACCGTAGTAGAAGTGGCCGAAACCGCCGAAGACCAGCGGATAGGCCTGCATTGGCGTCTGGTCAAGCAGCAGTTCGGCCTGACGTACCACCGCCTGGTAGTCACCCTGGTGCCAGAGATCAACCAATTCACGCTGGATGTTGACCTGCGTAAGCAGACCAAAACCGTTGGTAAAGGCAAACAGCAGCGATCCGACCGTGAGAAGGACAACGACCGCTATGAGCGCTGGAATCCAGCCGGACTGTTTGCGCGTTTTCGAGGTTGCGGCCCGAAAACGGTTCCCTGAATACACCATACGATAACTTGCAGGCCATTAAAGTACAGTTGAGGCAAAAAGTCAATTGGCGGTCTATATTACATGAATGTAGGATCGACGAAAACCGCCGACAAAAACGAATGAACGGCAGGCCTGTAAGCCGGGTTCTGTCCAGGGAAGCCCGCGGACGGGCGGCCCCTGGGGTGCCATTTATCTCGGCGTACCGTTACCGGCACGCTCTGCGCAGCCTACCCGCGGGTAGCGGGCGAGCAACCCACCCGCTGCTTGGCTTTGCTCCTGGCAAGGTTTACCGCTGCATCGCGGGTTACCCCGCGATCGGTGGGCTCTTACCCCACCATTTCACCCTTACCCCGCCGCAGCGGGGCGGTGTCGTTTCTGTGGCACTTTCTGTCCCCGCACGCCTTACGGCGCACGAGGCCCGGGCGTTACCCGGTGCCATGCTCTGTGGAGCCCGGACTTTCCTCACCGCGGCCCGACGTTGCCGCCGGGGCTACGGCGCGGCACCCCGGCCTGCCGTTCAATCGTTCTCGCAGAAGGTTCAATCGGTCACGCAGAAGACGCTACTCTTCCTCTTCCTCGTCTTCTTCGTCTTCGTCTCCATCTTCGTCATCCAGCTCGTCATCGTCAAGATCGAGGTCTTCTTCTTCTTCCTCTTCTTCTTCTTCTTCGTAGTCGGCCTCGTCTTCCTCTTCTTCGGAATCGTAGCTGTCTTCTACCGTATCGTCGTCCTCTTCGAGCTCGTCTTCTTCTTCGACGATATCATCATCGTCCTCGCCGATCTCCAGCGGTTCTTCGTCCAGCACGTCTTCGAAGTCAAACGCGTCGTTTTCGTCGGTGCCGAGCGCTCCAATAATGTCCGAAAGTCCTTCGGCTTCCGTCTCAGAGAAGGAGCTTTCGTCGTCACCAAGATAGAACACGATCTTGCTGCAATAGGGGCAGAACAGGATCTCATTGCCTTCGCGCACGTCATTGACAAACTGGCTCGGCAGAATCATCTGGCAACCGGTGCAGACGCCCTTGCGGAGCGGAACTATACCCTGCCCTTCTTTGCTGCGGATAATTCGCTCAAACTTGAACAGCAACTCTTCATCGAGTTCGGGCGTGAGCTTCTTCTCTTCTTTGGTGAGATCGGCAATCTGAGCTTCTTTGGCTTCAGTCTCGCTTTTGATCTTCTCCTGCTCCTGCCGGAGCTCGTCTTCCTGTTGCTTGATAAGGCTCTCCTCGCGCTCGAGCGTTTCGGCCATTTCCTGCAGCGATTTTTCTTCTCGTTGCAGTTCCTTGCGCAGGGTCTGCTCGCGCTCGGTGGCGTCACGAATCTCTTTGTCCAGCGCCTCGTATTCGCGCTGGGTCTTGATCAGATCCATCTGTGATTCGTACTTCTCGCGCTCGCGCTCGGCCTGTTCCATCTGTTCGCGGAAGTCACGTGCACGGGACTTGATCTCGTCGTACTGGGTGCTCTTGTCGATGTAGGACTTCTTCATGCGGCTGACGAGTTCGGTTTTCGTCGAGAGCGCCCTCGGCAGGTTCTTGATTTCATTCTCGATGCGGAACTTCTCCGAGAGAATGTCCTGCAGCGACTTCAGTCGGTCTATCATATCCTGAATCATGCAAAGCTCCTAATGATCCGAACGGGTGTCCGGATATTGATAGATGGTACGGCCATCAATGGTCAAGGTAGTCTTTCAATCTCCGGCTGCGTTTTGGATGACGCAAGCGGCGCAGCGCTTTTGCTTCGATCTGGCGAATTCTCTCTCGCGTTACATTGAAGTAGAGACCGACCTCTTCGAGCGTAAGAGAGTAGCCGTCTTCCAGGCCGAAGCGCATCTTGAGGACTTCCTGCTCGCGCACGGGCAGCGTGGACAGTACGCCGCGCAGCTGCTCCTGCAGCAGCGTGAAGGCAGTCTGGTGCGCGGGATTCTCTACGTCTTTGTCCTCGATAAAATCGCCCAGCAGCGAATCTTCTTCTTCTCCAATGGGCGTCTCCAGCGAGATGGGCTCACGGGCGACGTTCTTGACGGACTTGACCCGTCCCACAGACCAGCCGAGCCGATCAGCGATCTCTTCGTCATTGGGTTCACGGCCGAGCACCTGCATCAGCTGGCGCGATTCCCGAACCACCTTGTTGATCTGTTCGATCATGTGTACCGGTACGCGAATTGTCCGCGCCTGATCGGAGATCGAGCGCGTGATTGCCTGCCGGATCCACCATGTGGCATACGTTGAGAACTTGTATCCTTTTCTGTACTCAAACTTCTCAACCGCCTTTATCAGACCGATGTTTCCTTCCTGCACCAGGTCGAAGAAGTGCAGACCGCGGTTGGTGTACTTCTTGGCGATGCTGACCACCAGGCGCAGGTTCGCCTTGATCAGGCGGTCCTTGGCGTTCTGCATCATGGTCTTGCCGCGAATGATCTCGGTGGACATCTCCAGGACGTCCTCAATAGTGTTCTCGAAACTGACCTCGAGACTGCGCAGCTTTTTCTCAGTGATCTGGATCTGCCTGATCTTGTCTTTGATCTGGTCGGCAGTGAGCCCAAGGTCGTCCTCGATCCTGTGGCGCTCGGCGGTAATGGCAAGCCCGCGTCCCAGGTTGCGCAATTCGCGCATGTTGGAGACCTTCAACCGCTTTTCGATCCATTCCTGCTCTTTCTGATATTTGTGGATCTTGCGCGCAGCACCGATGAACTTTTCCGAGAAGAGCAGGATCTCTTCCTGATGGATGTCGATCTTGCCCAGCCGATCGAGCATGGACTTGCGCGCTTTTGCCAGCGCAGCCTCACTGAGAACGTCACCGCCCTTGGCGACAACCTTGTTCTTCTGCTCCATGTACTGCTTGAGATCCGGATAGACCTCCCGCAGGCTGTCACGATAGAACTGAGACAGACGTCGGCGCTCGGCGAGGAACTCCGAGATCTCTTTCTTGGAGAGATTGAGCTCGCGCGGATC
>PWMO01000083.1 GCA_003558175.1 Spirochaetaceae bacterium | reverse complement strand
TGTACTGCTTGAGATCCGGATAGACCTCCCGCAGGCTGTCACGATAGAACTGAGACAGACGTCGGCGCTCGGCGAGGAACTCCGAGATCTCTTTCTTGGAGAGATTGAGCTCGCGCGGATCTTTCTTGGAGAACGCCCGCTGCGCCAGGTTGAAGATTTCCGGGATCATCATGCCGGAGTTCTTGATCACTCCTTTGATGATGTTCTCACCCTCTTCCATCTTCTTGGAGAGTTCTACCTCCTGCTCTGCGGTAAGCAGGTTCTCCTTGCCGATCTCGCGCAGATAGAGCCGGATGGGATCGTCCACCGCGCTCTCTTTCTCCGCGGCTACGACCTTTTTCTTCTTTTCCGGCTTGCGGACCTCCTCCTCATCCTCTTCGAGGGAGACGTCCTCTTCTTCAAGTGTCACATTGTGCTTTGCCAGAATCCCAATGACCTCCTCAATCTTCTCTGAGTTGACCACGGAATCCGGAAGAAAATCGTTCACTTCTTCGTAACTCACGCTGCTCTTGTTCTTAGCATAATCGATCAAACGCAACATTGCAGGATCATTCTGCAGTTCGGTCATTGAATATCACCCTTAGTTTCTGTAGTTCCCGATTCAGGACCATCTTCTCCTGCAGCAGGTCCTCAATGCCGGTGTCGCCGGTTGCGGCATGGGCTCTGCGAAGCTGGGAATCTACTCTTCGCTGTTGTTCTCGTAGGCTGCGCTCCTTGATTCGAAATACGGCATCTCGAATCGCCTTGTCTGCATTCACGCTGAACTCGTCCGAGAGAAGCCGTTCGGTGATTATCTGAACGGTTTCGGGCTGCTCAATCCGAGCAAGTAATGACTCCATCGACTCTTCTTCTCTGCGGTAGCACTCCTCTAACGCAACAAAAACCTCTTTCGCGCGCTCATCCCTCAGATCCCCGAGCGAAAGGGTCTTACGTACAAAAGAATAGAACTGTCTGTTAGCGATGGTAGCCAGCATGAGAAACAGATCAATGGTCGCTGGTTCCCGTGTCGGTTGTGTCGCCGGCTGTCGGATTTCCGAACGCTCACTCCCTCGAAAGAAATCCTCCCGCATTGCCTCTCGGTCGATACCGAGACGGTCTGCCAGCCGCTGGAGCATACCGTCTCGCTTTACCGCCGATTCTACTGACCTAATATACGGAAAAAGCTCCGTAAGAACAAATTCGCGACCCGACGAGGACAGCTCGTCACGTCCGGTGAGAGACTGATTCAACAAATAGTCAAAGACCTTTATAGTATACATTGCAGTCTTTTGCAACTCCCCGGCCCCCGACTGCTCCAGGATATCGGCGGGATCGCTGCCGGCCGGCAACGCGCAGACCTCGCAGTCAAGCCCGGCCGCCTCGGCCAGCACGGCCGCCTTGCTTGTAGCCCGCAACCCGGCACTGTCGGCATCGAAGAGCAGTATCACGGTGTCTACGTAGCGGCGCACGAGGTTTGCCTGGCGCTCGGTGAACGCAGTGCCCAGCGGAGCCACAGCGTTCTTGATTCCGGCCTGCGCCAGAGCCAGAACGTCCATATAGCCTTCGGCGAGATAGACCGTTCGGCTCTGGCGCATCTGCTGCAGCGCCTGGAACAGCCCGTAGAGGGTCTCTCCTTTGTGAAACAGCGGCGTATCGGCGGAGTTGAGGTACTTGGGCCCAAAATCTCCCATTCGCCGGCCGCCGAAGGCGATCACGTCGCCGCGGGCGGAATGGATCGGGAACATGATGCGGTCTTGAAACAGCGCCCTGGTTGCGTCGCGGCGCGTGAACAGGCCGGTTTGGGAGAGAAACTCCGCGGTGTACTGCTTGCGCAGCAGGAACTGGTGCAGCCATTTTGCATCCGCCGGCGCATAGCCTACCGCGTACGCTTCGAGGATCTCGTTGCTTATCGAGCGGCCCTGCATGTAGCTGCGGGAAGCGGCGGCGCCGTCGGAACTGAGGAACAGGTAGCGAAAGCTGCCGCTGACGCGGTTGTAGAGCTCGATCATGCTGCGGCGACGCCGCTCGTGCGGGTCGTCGCTCGCCTGCTGCAGTTCGATCCCGGCGCGTTCGGCCAGCATTTCCGCCGCCTCGCGAAAGCTCAGTTTCTCTACCTCCATCAGGAAACTGAAGACCCCGCCTCCCTTGTTGCTCGAAAAGCAGTGATAGACCCCTTTGTCGGGATTGACGAAGAACGAAGGGGTCTTTTCGTTGGTAAAGGGGCTCTTGCCGACGTATTCATTGCCCTGGCGCCGCAGCGCGACGTAGCGTCCGACCAGGTCCACGATGTCCGTCTTGCGCGCGATTTCGTCGATGACGTGATCGGGTATTTTCACCCCATGACTCCCCCGGGCCGACGCGTACCGACTCCGGTACGCCGGTGCCGGTACCGCCTGCTACGACCGCGGTCCACGCAGATAGAGCACCGTAGCCTGGTTGTGCTCCTGGTAGCTG
This sequence comes from Spirochaetaceae bacterium, assembly GCA_003558175.1. Lineage (GTDB taxonomy): Bacteria > Spirochaetota > Spirochaetia > DSM-27196 > PWMO01 > PWMO01. Next base: position 2,136 of record PWMO01000083.1, on the reverse strand, counting down.
CGCGAAAAATGGTGACGGTCGGCGTTTTCTCCCTGCAGCACAAAAAACCAGTAGTCCGTGTCGGCCGGGTGAAACGCTCCCGACAGCGCGGTGCGGCCGGGGTTGGATATCGGTCCGGGCGGCAGGCCGCTGTTGCGATACGTATTGTAGGGAGACTCCCGTTCAAGGTCCCGATAGAAGAGCCGACTTGGATGCGACAGCCCCTCTTCCTCGGTCATGACGTAGACAACCGTGGCGCACGATTCGAGCCGCATGCCGGCGTTCAGCCGGTTGTAGAACACCGATGCCATCAACGGCGCCTCATCCGGAGTTATGTACTCGCGCTCGATAATTGAGGCCAGGATGACCTGCTCGTGCAGTTCCTCGGGGCTCAGGGCATCGAGCTCAGGAGCGATGTCGCGGATTACGCCAAAGAAGGTCTCGATCATGTGCGCCACCACCTGTTCAGCCGGGTAGTCTTCCTGAAAGTAGTAGGTATCCGGATAGAGGTAGCCCTGGGCCGAGTCTGCCGGTATGTCAAAGCGCGCCAGGAGCTCCCGGCTCTGCGTTGCCCGCTTGAACCGGTCTGCATCCACGATGCCGGCAGCCTCGAGCTGCGCGGCCATGCGGCGGATTGTCCACCCTTCGGGGACGGTTACCCGCACCAGCTGCTGGCGCCCCGATATCAGGTAGTCGTGAATCTCGAGAGCGGATATTCCGCCGGTCAGGAGGTAGTTACCGCTCTGGAAGCGGTTCTGCGTGGTGCGAGCCACACTGATCAGGCGCAGCAGGCGCGCGGAGCGGATAACGCCCTGGTCTTCCAGCCGCTGCGCGATGGAAGCCACGCTTTCTCCCCGCTCAACCCTGAACGGTCGACTGTCTTCAGCGGCAAAACCGCGCGGGGGTGTGTTGAGGTATGCGATTGTTGCGGCTGTGGCTGCAGCCCCGAGCAGTACAACGGCCACAAAAACAGCCACCACGCGCCCGATATGACGGACGCGCGGCGGGGAGTCTGCGTTATTGGTACCGGTACGGGTGCTCTTGCTGGCACCTTTGCCGGTACCGCTGTTCCGGTCTGCTCTGCGCTGATTCTCTTGCACGGCAGCACCAATATACTTAGCGGATCAGGATGAATTCAACCCGCCGATTCTTCCACCGGCCGTCGAGGTCATCATGCGGCACAACCGGTTCGGTACCACCGCGCCCGGCGGTGCTGATGCGCCGTGCCGCCAGGCCGCGCTCGACCAGTGCGGTGCGCACCGCCTCGGCACGCGCCTGCGACAGCGGCTGCAGTTCGGTTATCTCTTCGCGCTCGGTGCCGGTGATGTTCACCGCGTGGCCCTCCACCTGGATGTTGTAGGTGGAGTACTTGGTAAACACCTCCACCAGTCGCTCCAGGATCGCGTCGTTCTTGGCGCCCTGCGGATCGCTGGGGTCAACGATCAGCTCGGGACTGTTGGGCGCAAAGGTGATGCTCGGAATCTGCACGCGCAACCGGTCACCGTCACGGATCACCAGGATATCAACCGGTATCACCCCGCGGGTGACCGACCGGTTCCCCAGTACGTCCACCACTTCAAGCCGGTAGGGATAGTCCTCGGCCGAGATGACCAGGTCGCCGTTTGACGCGCGTCCGTCCCAGATGATCCGTTCGGCCGGTTTGCCGCGGCCGGAGAACTCGTTAAAGAATGCGTCATTGCGGTCAACGATCTCGAACCGCCAGTGCGAGATCTCGCTGGCGTTCTGTACGTCGATGTCGATGAACAGCTCGTCGTCTACGCCGTCGTTATCGGGCGAGAACGGCACCGGCGACAGGTCGACGTTTACTTCCGGTGGAGAAATATCGAGCAGGAACTCGCTCGTGCGCGCTACCGGCCGGTTTCCCTTGCGGTAATTGACGCGCAACTCGGCGCTGTAGTGTCCTTCGCGAATGCGGCCCTGCGTGTCGCGGCCGTCCCAGACGATGGTGGACTGCGCCGTGATGCTCTCGCCGGAGAAGCTGCGCACGGTGCGGCCGTCCTGCATCACGTTGAGCGACCACGAGTCAATGCCGCGCAGGTTGTTTACCAGCAGCGTAAAGCTGATCTGGTCGCGGATGCCGTTGTTGTTGGGGCTGAAGGCGGTGGCGTCGGCCGTTACGAAGATCGGCGTCGGCCG
>PWMO01000525.1 GCA_003558175.1 Spirochaetaceae bacterium | reverse complement strand
TTTCAACCGTTACGCTGACCGTACCTTCCAGAGCCTCTGCGGTTTCTAACTGCGGCTCGCCGTTTTCCGCCGTCTGTGCTGCGTTGTTTCTCTCATATACGATCCATCCGGTGCCGGCGACGACGGCTATCAGCACCGCGATTATCAGGCGTCGAAAGCGCGGCCTTCTGCCGCGTTGTCGTGTACTCATTGGGAACCTCCAAACAGGGCGCCTTGAAGCGCTTCGGGCAGGATACTGGGAAGATGAGCTGCGGCCGCGTAGTTGAAGACGGCTACCGCGCGGTCGAGTTCTGCGTCCAGAACATTGAGCCGCGCTCGTTCCAGCGTGGCTACCGCTGCAGCGCGCTCGGAGGTGCTCACCTGACCAAGCGCGTCGCGAGACTGCACTGCTTCGTACGAAGCCTGCGCGCGTTCAAGTGCTTCGCGCGCCAGCTCCCCGGCAGCGACGGCCGAATCGATCTGCCGCCTGCGTGAATGGATCTCGGCTTCAACCGATCGTGACAGCTGCTCGAGCCGGGCCAGCTCGAACCGCGCAGCGGCGGCGGCGATATCCTCGGCCCGGGTGCGCGAGCCGGAGGTGTTCAGCGAGAAGACCGTTGAGAGGGTGATGCGGTCCTTGTCGGAACTGCTCCGGCCTGCCGCGGACGGGAACTCCGGACCGACACTGATACCCGGCGGAGTGACGGAGAGCGAGAGTGTCGGCTTGGGAACCGAGAAGGAGACCGAGCCACCGTGACCATCATCGGATGAATAGCTCACGCGCACTGAGGAGAGCAACGGGTCGCGGTGCACGTCCATGTCGGCGATAGCCGCGTCAACCGCCGCTGCCTGTGCTGCCAGTCGCGGATGGGACAGCGATACTGCGTCGGGGAGGCGGTCGGGCAGCACGGCGCCGACGTTGTACTGATCCTGCAGTGGTGACGCGGGGGCAAATCGCTGCAGGATCTCATCGGTCCGTCGCAGCGTCTCGATGTCGGCGCCGGTCTTCAGCAGCAGCTCCAGGATCGCGAGCTCGGCTCTCATGGTGCCGTTCTCGAGCGACTGCTGCGCGCGGCGATAGTCTTCTTGCGTCTTGAACAGATCAACCAATGAGAGCTCGCCGATCTGATAGCGTGCGTCATCGGCCGTCAAGTGTACGCGAGCCGCCTCCAGCTCCAGCTCCAGCACCGGTATCTGCGCCCACGCCGAATATGCCGCCGAATAGTGTGCGTAGAGCGCAGCCGCCTGAGACAGCAGAGCGCCGTGCAGTTCGATCTGAGCCACTTCGGTCTGGGCGATCGCTCGATTAAGCCTGTCACGCTCGGCTGAACTGAGACCGACCGGGATGGAGGTTGAAGCGGTAGCGGTTACCTCGTGGTAGGGATCGAAGTCTTCGTCGGTAAGCCATTGCGTGCGCCATGTCGGCGTCAGGGAGAACGATACGTCACCACGGTAACTTGCACTGTCGATATCCAGCTGCGCACGTTCGACTCTGTACCTGGCACTCTCGACCTCCGCCGTCCGTTCTACCTGCTGCAGTATCGACAGGAAATCCGAGGGCGGTCCGGCCGGCGGCGGTTGCGCAGGAAGCAGCACGGTCAAGCCGACAATCATCAATACCATCACGCTTGATGCTTTCATGTCACCATAAATACGCTATGATCGAGAAGGTTGAAGGGAGACAAGGTGAAGAATAGGTGAAGTTCAACAGCATCGCCCCGCGCAGCCGAGCAATACGTCTGACCTGCACGGCCGCGCAATACGTCCGCCTCGCACGGCCGTCGGCTGCCGGCATCGAGCCGTGGGTAACTTCACGCGATCTTCACACGATCTCCCGGTCGCCGACACAGAGGTGCCGCATCATGTCGATAATGGAGAGGATATGGCGCGCGTATTTGTAGTGGAAGACAACGACGGGCTGAGAGACACCATCGTGTCCTACCTTCGGCTTGACCGGCACGAGGTGGCGGCGTTTCCCCGGCTTGCAGGAGTGCAGGAGGCTGTTCGGATGCAGCAGCCCGATCTTCTGATTCTTGATGTGATGCTGCCCGACGGCGACGGCTTTCTGTTTGCGCGCACGCTGCGCGCGAGTGCCACCGTGCCGATTATCTTCCTCACCGCGCGCACCTCGGAGTCCGACCGCATCACCGGCTTTGAGGTTGGCGGCGACGACTACGTGGTGAAGCCGTTTTCCAACAAGGAGCTGATGCTGCGGGTGCAGGCAGTACTGCGGCGCTCGCGGAGCGGCAGCGGCGGCGAAGGGCAACAGCAGCCGGAGCGCCGGTGGGTGTTGACGCAGGACCGCAGCCGGCACACGCTTGAGCTCCATCAGGCGGGGCACCTCTGCCGGCACAACGGGGTGGACATCGCGCTCACCGCCGCCGAGTGGAAGATCCTGAGTCATCTCGCTGAAAACCCGGCGGTAGTCATCTCGCGCGAACGGTTGCTGGGAGTCTGTCTCGACTACATGGCCGAGGGCTCCGAACGCACCATCGATACCCACATCAAGAATATCCGCGGCAAACTGGACAAGGCTGGGTGGATCGACACGGTGCGCGGGTTTGGCTATCGATTCACGGGAAAGGAAGAGCGCGATGCATAGCCTCTTCCGGCGTACCTTCGTTGCGTTCATTTCGAGCTTTGCCGTCCTGCTGGTTGTCCTCGGCGGAGCGCTGGTTGCCGGGTACAACCATTCGCTCTCAACCTGGAGCGCGCGCAGGGTGACGATGGTGGAAGAGGCCGCGCGGCAACTGCTGAGCGCGCAGCGAGGGCCGGTCGATCCCGAGCGGGCCTCAGATACGGCGCAGTTTCTGCCCCAGGACGTGCCGGTGTTTGTCTATGACGCCGATGGGGCCCTCATTGCTTCCAACCGCGGTGTCGGTCGCAGGCGCGACCTGGAGCACGAAGAGCGGATTGCGGTGCGCGCCGGCGACCAGGTGCTGGGCTACTTCTCGGTGGGTGCGACGGTATTCCGCAACGACGCCGCCAACCGGGCGCTGGCGCAGTCGCTGGTGCGCGCCGCGTTTGCCGGTGCACTGGCCGCGTTTGCGGCCGCGGCCGTGGCCGCGTGGGGATTTGCCCGCTCTCTCTCTCGTCCCGCAGCACGGGTGGCTCAGGGGATCGCCTCCATTGCGCACGGCACACCGCGCGAGCCAATTCCGGAAGTAGGCGCCGGCGAAATCGCGCAAATCGCGCGCGCCGCCAACACGCTCGCTTCGAGGTTGTCCGACGAGTCGCGCCTGCGCGCCCAGTGGGCCCAGGATGTGACGCACGATCTGCGTACACCAGTTGCCTCCATTCGCGCGCAGCTCGAGGCCATAGTTGACGGCGTGTACCAGGCAGAACCGCAGCGGATCAAAGGCGCGCTGGCGGAGCTCGAGCGTGTCGAGCGGCTGATCAGCGACCTTGAAGAGCTGATGCGCCTCGAAGAGCCCAACGTGCGGCTGAGCAAATCGCAGTTCAATTCGCGCGACTTCAGCTCGACGCTGAAGCAGCGCTTCGCAAGAGCGATCGAGAGCAAAGATATAGCGTACGTCGAGCAGCTGCAGGATTGCTCGATCGTTGCCGACGAGGCGCTGCTCTACCGTGCGGTTTCCAACTTGATCACCAACGCGGTACGGCACGCCCGAGTGGGTGGGCGGATCCGCTACACGCTCGCGTGCGATTCCGGGACCGCAGATGGCGGCGCGAACGGTGCGCTTCGCATCACCATTACCAATGACGGGCCTGCCATTCCAGAACATGAACTGCCACACCTGTTCGAACGACTCTACCGCGGCGAGTATGCACGCTGCACCGAGGGATCGGGCCTGGGGCTTACCATCGCGCAGCGGATTGTTGCGCTGCACAACGGAACGATCGATATCCGCAGTAGCACGCAAGAGGGCACCACGGTGACGGTGACGTTGCCGCAGCAGCCCATAGATACCTGAAGCAGCCCCAGAGCGCCTGATTCACCAACTCTTCATATCGACTCCATCGGTCTTTCATCTGCCCGCACGACATTGTGAGTAACAAACGCATAGGAGGTACGATGTGAGAACACGTACAAAGATTCTGGTTGGACTGATGGCGGCCCTGGTCGCGGGTGGAGTTGTGGCCGACGAGGCAAGGATTCTGGGGCGCGACGTTGCCCGCGAGGGGCGCTTAACAAGCGTTGAGGGCAGCCTGGAGTATCGTGACAACGAATGGTTTGTCGACACGGGCTCAGCGAGCTACCAGTTGTTGATGGGTCGCTACGGCCACGAACAGCCACTCCCTTTGACTCAGGGTGCAGCCGTTGACGTTCGGGGCTTCGTTGTTCCTGAGAACGTTGCCCCAATTGTGGTGGCGACGCAAGGCGATACTGCCGAGTTCTGGCATGAGGCGCGGTACCCGCTCTGGGCCGGATCCGGCGAGCGCCGCAACGCAGCGGTCAGCGCCGGTGAGCGGACGGAAGAGGCGCGCGGTCTTGCCGTCAACCGTGAGCACGTTGCCGCGCGGCAGCTCGAGCGGGAAGCACCACAGCGGCAGCTGGACCGCCGCGAACAGCAGCTGCGAGACCGGACTCCGTCTCGCCAGGGAGAGCCTGAGGCGGCGAACGGTGCGGAGTCCGGCGATGACGGCAGCGAATCGCCG
>PWMO01000290.1 GCA_003558175.1 Spirochaetaceae bacterium | reverse complement strand
TCGCCAGCAGCAGCACCGCGAGCAGGCGCAGCGGGTTTGGCCCTGCCGCAAAAGACGGTTTCAGCTGCATATCGCTCTCTGCTCCTCCGGTTCCGCCGGTTCCTTTTGGCCCGCTCTGCGGCCGGATACCCGGAAACCGTGATACCTCACCTTAGGCCGGCGGAAACCCTCTGTCAAGGCGCGCAGCACCGGTGGGGGGATAGCAGGGTACAGGCGATCGGCCGACGAAGAGAAAAACCTTCCCAAATTCTGGGCATGGGCATATCTTTCCCAGGATCAGATGAGTGACAACGCAGTTCTCGCGTCACCAGGGTGAAAAGACCCCAGAAACCGGCAAATTCGGCCGAAATTCGTCCAAAATTTGGGGCGAGCGGAAGCCTGCAAGCGGTTGGCTGGCACGGTTTGTGCATCTTTATCTGTACCGGACGTGAAGCCTGCTCGAACGAGAGGCCTGGCGCCCGGCGGTATGCCGGGAGTATTAACACTCCTTCTTCCGTTCTCTCAGGTGCAGACCCATCCGGGTCTGCACCGCCTTTATATTTGCGCTATCATATAGTGATAGAGAGGTATGGAAAACCTTCAGCGTGACAGAATACTGTTCATCTCCCTGGTGTCGCTGCTGCTGATCCTGGTCAGCGCGGGGTTGCTTTCGTTTATTCTGCGCAGCCGCGATTACGACAAACTCTTTCTGGAGTATCAGGCGGTGCGAATGGCCGCCGCAGCCATGGAAGTGTTCCAGCATCAGGGAACCATCGCTCCGGACCAGTTTCCCGAGACGGTCCGCGGATTCGGCGTCTATTCTTCCGACGGCGCGGCCCTGATGGCCCGTGGCTCGGCACCCCGTGCGCTGCCGCCCTCCGTGGTGAACGACCCGTCTCCCTACAAAACCGTGATTGAAGGTAACACGCTGCGCCTGCTGCGTACCGTTGGAGTCATGTCTACGGCAGGCTCCGGCTACTCCCGCTCGGAACCGACCTCCACCACCCGTACACAGTCCCGCATGAGCCGGCAGTTCATCGTCCTCGATTACGACATTTCGCCGCACCTCGCCGAGTTCCGTGCTCGTACGTTCTACTGGTCCGGGCTTACGGTGAGCTTCTTTCTGCTGCTCGGGCTGGTGTGGGCACTCTACCGGCGAGTTCACGCGTACCAGATTCAGGAGCAGAAGCAGCGCGGTCTGGTGCAACTTGGTGCTGCAGCGCGCACACTCACCCATGAGATACGAAATCCGCTCGGCGCGATTCAGATCCAGAACGCCGTTCTGAAGCGCAAGCTTCCGCAAACTTACCATGATTCGCTCTCCGTCTTCGACGAGGAGATCGGTCGCATATCGCTGCTGGTTGACCGGGTACGTGACTTTCTCCAGAGCAGCATCGGCACCGTCGAGAAGATCGACATCGTGGAGTTGCTGCAGTCGCTGGCGCGGCTGTTCGAGTTCGAGGTTCGCGTCGAATCGCCTCCCGGCCCGCTCGAAGTGCCGTTTGACCGCGCGCGCCTGCGTTCAGTGTTTGAGAACGTCATCAAGAATGCCGGTGAGAGCATGAACGGCGACGGACCGGTTGAGGTAACCGTCGCCAACGACCGCCGCTCGGTGGTAGTCACCGTCGCCGACCGGGGTGAGGGCGTCGCGAAGGAGCATCGTGACCGCATCTTTGACCCGTTCTTCACTACCAAGGAAGAAGGCAGCGGGGTCGGGCTCGCCATCACGCGCCAGTTTCTCACCGTTATGGATGGATCAATTGATCTCGTGGACCGCAACGGAGGAGGCAGCGAGTTCCGAATTACCCTCTCCAAGGAGTACAGCCGTGCGACTGCTGATCGTAGATGATGAGAAAAACATTCGCACTTCGATTGTAGACTTCTTCCGCATGGAAGGAATAGACACCGCGGAAGCCCAGAACGGGCTTGCGGCACAGAAGCTGCTGTCGGAGCAGAGCTTTGACGGCGTTGTCCTCGATCTGAGAATGCCGGGAATGGACGGGCTGACGCTGCTGCGCTGGCTGAGAGGCGAAGGACGACAGGTTCCGGTGGTCATGATCTCCGCCTACGGAGAGATTGAAGACGCGGTAACTGCGATGAAAGAGGGTGCCGCCGACTACCTGGTAAAGCCGTTTGACCCTACCGAGCTCCTGCTGCGGGTGCGGCGGGCAATTGACGACAGCGTTCTGCGGACACAGGCGTCGCTGCAGAGCGATGGGTTGCGTTTCACCGAGACCGGGAACTCCGCCATGCGCGAGATCTACGCTCTGGCAGGGAAAGTTGCTCCAAAAGAAGCCACCGTGCTGATTACCGGGGAGAGCGGAACCGGGAAAGAGGTTCTCGCGCGCCGCATCCACTCGCTGTCACGCCGCAGCGAGCGCCCCTTCGTGCCCATCAATATCGGTGCGATGCCGGAGACCCTGATTGAGAGCGAGCTGTTTGGCTACGAAAGAGGGGCGTTTACCGGGGCAGATTCGCGCAAGCGGGGCATGATCGAGACCGCGTCGTCGGGCACGCTGTTTCTCGACGAGATCGGCGACATGCCGCAGCAGCTGCAGGTCAAGCTGCTGCGAGTCATCCAGGATCGCAAGATCCAGCGCCTCGGCGGAACCGGCGTCATCCCCGTGGACGTGCGAATCATCGCGGCCACCAACGCGGACCTCGAAGAGAGCGTCAAGCAGGGGCGGTTCCGCGAGGATCTCTTCTATCGGCTGAACGTGATTCGGATTCACCTTCCCCCGCTGCGCGAGCGGCCCGAAGACATCCCGGTGCTGGCGCGCCATTTTCTGCGCACCATGCGCGATCGAACCGGATCGCAGGTCAGCGAGATCGCGCCTGAAGCGCTGCGCAAGCTGCAGGGGTATCGGTTTCCAGGGAACGTCCGCGAGCTCGAGAATATGATAGAGCGTGCCGTAATTCTAACAGACGGTCCGACGCTGCATCCCGGGGACTTTCCTCTACCGGGCGACGGATCCGGTGAGTCGGCTCAATCAGCTGCTGCGCGGTCTTCGGGCGGCACGCTGAAAGAGATGGAGCGGGAACTGATTCGCGCCGCCCTGCTGCGGCACGAAGGTCGACGTCAGCACGCCGCGGATGAACTTGGCATCAGCCGTCGCACGCTGCTCAACAAGATCAAGCAGTACCGGCTGACCGTTTCCGGGGCAGGGGCGAACGCCGCGCCGGAATGGAACAGCACGTCCGAGTGAAATGTCGGTGCCCGCACGGCGGAGTATGCACGGTGAATTCCTGAATTCGTCTCTATGCGTGCTACTATATATGAGTTAGACTGTCGCTTGCGCGATTGACGCGCGTACGCGCGTACGTGAGAAAGCGTTCGCACCGGTGGTACGCCGATAGCGCCACATACATGGAGGTTACCCTGAGTCGCAGCGTCTCCGGAAACACCAATCAACGCGTCGAACCTCTGCAGAACACCGCTCTCTTCTCCGACCTGGATCAAGAAGAGCTGGCTCTGGTCGCCGCTGCTTCCGAAGCGGTCGACTTCGCGGAGGGGTCGATTATCTTCCAGCCCGGTTCACCGGCTCACCATCTGTATGCCATAGAAGCCGGAGAGATCGTGATCCGTTCCGAACTCGACAGCGAGTCCGGACGCGAGATTGCACGCTTCATCTCGGGCGAAGCGTTTGGCGAGCTCGATATGCTTACCAGTTCAAATCGCACGGCGTACGCCGTGGCAGTGGCCGATTCGCAAATGCTGCGGTTCCCCGCGAGCGGCCGCGACTTTCGCGATGTGCTGCAGGACAACCCTGAAGTAGCGGCGCGGATTCTGTTCAAATTGCTCGGCACGATAGCCGGCAGACTTCGTTCCACCAATAAACTCATCAGCGACAACACGCCGTGGGTCCGGGAGTTGCGCCGACAGGTGTTTGTCGACAAGCTCACCGTGCTGGCAAACGCCGCCTCACTGAAGGAGCAGTTGGCCGCATACGGTCGTGACGGTGAGCCGTTTACGCTGCTGATGATGAAGCCGGACAACTTCAAGGAAATCAACGACACCTACGGGCACGAGGCGGGAGACGCCACGCTGAAGCGCCTGGCGGAGATATTCGGCAGAGCGATGCGTGGCGATCGGTCGCCCGCGCGCTACCGCGGCAACGAGCTGGCGGCACTGTTGCCCCGCGAGGCAAAGTCGGTTGCAGAAGCGCTGGCACGTGAACTGGGCGACACCGTACGCGAGCTCGATATTTCGGACTGCACCGCCGGAGCAGCGGTCACCGTCACGGTGAGCTTCGGCATCGGAGCGTTTCCGGACGATCGCGAAGACATCGATACCCTGGTGACCGACACCCACGCGCTGCTGTTTGCCGCGCGCGCAGCCGGTGGTGACCGCATCATGCAGCTGGAGCCTTCGCCGTGAGTAAGTCCTCCGCTCAACGCAGCACCTCCGCCGGGATCGCCCGTTTCCTGAAGAGCGTCACGATCTTCGCCGACCTGGAGGCCGGGGAGCGCACCCACATCGGAGCGTTGCTGTCGCAGGTCGATTTGCGGCGCGGTGAGTGGCTTTTCAAGCAGGGAGATCCGGGCGAGACGCTGTACATCGTCCAGAGTGGTACCTGTGCCATCACGGTCAACCTCGCAGACGGACAGGAACTGGACATC
>PWMO01000133.1 GCA_003558175.1 Spirochaetaceae bacterium | reverse complement strand
TTTGGTCTCTCCGGCCTCCCGGTTGATGGACCGCTTGTAGATATCCTCAGTCAGAGCGGATGACGAGACCAGCAGCTGTGAGTCAATGGTGGACATGATGGCCGAGAGAATGGCCGCCAGCAGAATGCCTCCCACCCACGGCGAGAACACCAGACGGATCATCTGGATGAACACCGTCTCCGCCTCTGGTCCGCTGAGCTCAGGAAACAGCGGCATGCCGACCATTCCCACAAAGACCGCAAATCCAAGCGAGAACGCCACCCACACAACCGCGATGGTGGTTGCCTTGGGGAGCTCCTTTACCGTCTTGATGCTCATGAAGCGCGCCAGAATGTGCGGTTGCCCAAAGTAGCCCAGGCCCCACGCCATGGTGGAGATGATGGCAATGAGCGGGAGCGGACCGGGAGGGATGATGGAGGCCGAGATGTCTCGTGCCGCCATTGCCTGCGAGATGCCGGCAGCACCGCCGGCCGAGGCAAACGCCACCACCGGTACCACGACCACCGCCACCAGCATCAACGTACCCTGCAGCAAGTCGGTCCAGCAGACCGCCAGAAAACCGCCCAGGAACGTGTAAATGACAATTACCGCACCGCCGATCAGCACCGCCGTCTGGTAATCAACGGCAAACATCGACTCGAACAGCCGTCCGGCGGCCACCAGGCCCGAGGAGGCGTAGATGGTGAAGAAGAACAGGATGATGAGCGACGAGATAATGCGCAGCAGGCCGGTGGGATCCTTGAAGCGGTTCTCCAGGAACGACGGCAGGGTGATGGACCCGCTGCGCTCGGTGTGCAGCCGCAAACGGGGGGCAACCAGTACCCAGTTCACTACCGTGCCGATAAACAGTCCGATTGCAATCCAGCTCTGATTGATCCCAAAGAGAAAGACCGCCCCGGGTAACCCCATCAGCAGCCAGCCGCTCATATCGCTGGCCTGGGCCGACATCGCGGTAACCCACTTGCCCATCTGCCGGCCACCGAGCAGGTAATCCTCGAGGTTGACCGTCTTGCGGTAGAAATAGAGCCCTACTGCCATCAGAAAAACGAGGTAGACAATAAACGTGACGAGTTCAGGGATGCTGATCATGCGCGACTCCTGTCTGAATATCTGATATATGACTCGTGCGTCGCGCCATCCTGCCGTATCAGGCGCCGAGTGTCAATGAAAAACCAGTCCCGCGACCAGCGAAACCACGATCGCAGCGCTGTAGAGCACAAAAACCCTGGCAATGCTGCCCATCGACGGCCCTTTTGTCTCGTGCGAATAGCCGCGCCGGTGCATCCTGCGATACTCGGCCACCACCGGGAGCGCCGACAGCGCCAGCGGGAGCAGCGCCAGGCGCGGAAGGTAGCCGAGGACGGCCGTCAGCGCCGCGACCGCGTAGGCCGCGGTTCCCAGCAGGTAGATTGCGACTTCTCCACCTCGTGCCCCCAGCAGGATCGAGAGCGTACGGCGGCCGGCCGCGCGATCTCCCTCCAGATCGCAGGTGTTATTGACCGTCAGTATCGAGGAGACCAGCAGGAATGAAGGCAGTCCAAGCAGGACAATCGCGGTATCGAGTACCTGGGTCTGCACGTAATAGGCGAGGGCAACCAGCACGAGGCCCAGAAACCCGCCGGCAAACAGCTCGCCGAACGGTGTGCGCGAAATGGGAAACGGGCCGCCGTTGTAGAGAAAGCCAACCGCCATACACGCGGCTCCCACAAAAATGATCTCCCACCCGACCAGGTAGCCGATCAGGAGCCCCAGTACAACGGCAACAGCAAAGAGCGCGACGCTGATTCCCAGTGCAACGTGCGGGCCGATGCCGCGGTGCACCAGGACCTTGTCTCGCTCCTTGTTGAACCGCTTGTTGTCAACGCCGCTTCGGTAGTCGAAGTAACTGTTGAATCCCGTTGTGCCCATATCTACCGCCAGAGTTGCGGCCAGCATCAGCAGCACCAGCGGCCACGACAGCCGCTCCGCGTGGTAGGCTGCGAAGAGCGTTCCGATCAGGAACGCGGAGAGACTGATTATCTTGGTGCGGATCTCGACGATCCGCGCAAAATCGGTCACGGTCATCCCGGCAGGATACGGTGTTCAGCGCTTCCAGATCAAGCTCTGGTTTGCGTTCTCAGCCGCAAAATGCGTCTCAATTACCGACTGCAACTATTCCTTGACGCCGGGCGTGGGCCGGGGTAGGATGCAGTGAGTACGATACAGTACCGATACGGACGCGGTTAAGGGAACCCGGTGAGATTCCGGGACAGTCCCCGCTACTGTGAACGGTGAGAACGTCGGCATACGCCACCGAGAGGGAAGGCGCCGGCGGACGTTGACCCGTAAGTCAGGAGACCTGCCCGTCCGTGTAAGCCATTACGGCCTCGGAGGAAGGCGCGGGTGCTCTGAACCGATCCTTCCTCTCCTCTTCGGGCCGAAAGAGGAGTTTTTTGATGAATCGTTTTTTTCTCGTTGTGGCAGTCGCATTGACGCTTGCCATCCCGCCGGTGCTTCCTGCGCAGACATCTCCGCCGGACCTCACCGTGGTTGTCACCGCCGACCGTGTACTGACCGACATCCTGTCTACCGCGGCGCACGTCTCCATCATCACAGCCGAAGACATCCGCGAGTCGGGCGCCACCAACGTGGTCGAGCTGCTCGACCGGCAGCCGGGAGTCTCGTTTCGCTCGTTCTCCAACGAGGCGCAGGCGCAGGTGGACATGCGCGGGTTTGGCGAAGGGTCGCAAGGCCGCGTGCTGGTGCTGGTGGACGGCCGCAGACAGAACAACCCCGATATGTCGGGCATCAACTGGCTGGGCATTCCGGTTGACTCGATCGAGCGGATCGAGGTGGTACGCGGCAGCGCCAGCGCGCTGTACGGCAACCACGCGGTCGGTGGCGTAATCAACATCATCACCAAGACACCGACGGCACCACTGGAGGGGACGGCCTTTGGTTCGTTTGGTTCGTTTCTGACCAACCAGGAGCGCCTGGGCATCCTGCACGCCGGCGAACGCTACCGGCTGCGCGCCTCCGGTGAGCATTTCTCCACCGACGGCCACCGCGACCGCTCGGCCTACCGGGCGCTGAACTTTTCGCTTGGCAGCGAGTTTGACCTCGGCCGCCGCCTCAGCCTCAGCCTCGGCGGCCGCTACGCCAACATATTCTACGAACTCCCCGGCGGCCTCACCAAAGAAGAGTTCAAAGACGACCCGAGCCAGGCAAAGCGGTTCGACTATTCTAACTGGCCTGATGTGGAAAGAGTCGATAACGACGCAGACGAAAATACCGAGAATCAGTTTGGTATTGTTGCCGGGCTGGGTTGGCGCTTGGGCGATCGTTCCAACGCCGAGTTGGAGCTTGGGTATAGCTATACCGGTGTGGAAAGCGACATGCCCAGTTACACTTTTAATCCTTACTCCAACAGGGACTTGCAGACGTTCACAGCGTCTCCGGCCTGGCAAGTGGATTGGGATTTGGGCCGCAGGCTCTTGCGAACTAGAGTTGGCCTTGATTTCGATTGGTCTAAACAAGAAATCGCCGCGTATAACGACAAAGACAGAACAGACAAGACTATTGAATCGACACTTGGTCAGTGGATGATCGGGGCAGGAGTGGCGAGCACACTGTATCTGAATGAGCGCTTTGATGCCACGGCCGGGGTCCGGTTCGATTTTGCCGAGACGTCAGCCCGCAAAGATGATGTAGGTATCGACGATAGCAAGAATGCGCAAGCGTTTGTTTTCGATCTGGGGTTGATTTGGCGACCTGCTCGGGATTCAAAAGTCTATGTGAAGGGGGGGACGCTGTTTCGCTATCCAAGCATCGATGAACAGGGTCAGGTGCAAGGCATAAGCGAAAGGTTTAACGATGAGCTTGACCCCGAACGTGGCTTTTCCGTCGAAAGTGGTCTTGGCGTGCATGTTTCCAGATGGATTGCATTGGATGCCAGCGCGTACTTGCTTCAAATGCGAGACGAGATAGCGTATGTGCAGGACGCCAACACAAATCTCGATGAGACCCGCCGCATTGGCGGTGATTTGCAGATCAGCAGTGAGCCGATAGATCTGTTGCGCGTTGCCGCAGGATACAGCTATGTGAACGCCGTCTTCATTAAGGGAGACGACAAAGACAACCAGGTGCCGCTGGTGCCCAACCACTCGGTTGACGCTGAAGTGGGCGTGCGTCCGCTGCGCGGACTGGAGTTCGGGCCCGCTGTGACATTTCGCAGTGAGGCGTACCAGGGCGGTGACACGCCGAACGTGCAGGACAAGGTCGATTCGTACTTCTTGACCGACCTTTTTCTGCGCTTCAGACCGCAAGGGATACCGGGTGATCTTTCTTTGAGCGCAGAAGTGAGGAACGTGTTCGACGTCAGTTATGCTCCAGTAGTTATCTATGATGAATGGGACGGCAGCGCCTACTACCCCGCGCCGGGGCGGAGTTTTCGGGTTTCGGCGGCGTACAGTTATTGATCTGGGAGTGAGCGGTACAGGATGAAGCGGACGGAGCGAGTGATGGCGGTGCGACCGGCAAGAGACAGAGAGACAACGCGGCTACGCGGGGCAATTGTGCTGTCGCTGGTGCTGCACCTCGTTCTGTTCGTGGTGGTTGAACT
>PWMO01000128.1 GCA_003558175.1 Spirochaetaceae bacterium | reverse complement strand
AGAACGACGGCTCTCCCTCGATGCGCGTCCCCTGCCCGTCGAACCAGAGCATCCCGGGTCGCAACGCTCTGCCGTTCCCGTCCACCGCCACGATTGTCGGTCCGTTGCCACTGATTACCACCGCGGCTACGGTGTGACGCCAGGCCATGCGCGACACCAGCCTGCCAAGAGCCGACATCCACGTCTCCGCGTCAAAACGCTGCGGATCATTCGCCCCGGCCGGAAGCCGTTCATAGCCAAAGTCGGCCAGCGTGCCGTTGAAGGTTATGCAGCCCGCCTTGATGGAGGATGTTCCAAAATCGACACACAGCAGCGTCGGCTGAATCTCGGCGGGCTCCAGCCCCAGCGACCGCTCCGGATCGATCCGTCGCGATTGCGAAGCAGCGTCGCGCGGCGCTCCCGCTGCGGTCGAGATCCCCGCTGCGGCCGGCGTCGCGCCCGCGGCCGGCGTCGCACCCGCGGCCGGTGGAGTCTCCTGCTGTTGCTGCTGTCCGTGAATACTGTTGCCGGGTTTGGGCTGCATCATACTTCCAATAGGTGAGCTGAACCTAACACACGCATCGGCCCCGGTCAATATTGCGGCTATTCCAGACCTCGGAGTTTCCCGCATACGTCGTACTGAACGTGTACATGGACTTTATCTGTTGCGGCGATTTGAGTAAGATACTCCAATGAATACTACGATTCCAATTCACAAGAGTTCTTTTGCAATACTGAGCGCAATTCTCCTTGCGGTTGTTGTGACCGCACCGCTCGCTGCGCTGGGAGGGGGAGAACGCCCCGCTGAGGACGGGTTCAACATCGGGGTCTTCGTCCCCGGCGTGGTGGAAGGCAGTCCCACGTACGAAATGCTCGTTGCCGGAGTACAACGAGCCGCCGCTGACCGGCCGGGAACCCTCGTGCGGGTAATAGAAGGCGGGTTCAACCAGGCCGAATGGCCGCAGAGCATCACTTCGCTGGCTGCGACCGGAGACTACGATCTGATTGTCACCTCCAACCCCTCCATGCCGGAGATCGCCGATGAGGTATCGCAGAGCTTCCCCAACCAGCGGTTTCTGGTGCTCGATGGGTACCTTGAAGGCAACCCGGGTCTCTACACGGTTCTGTTCAACCAGCGGGAGCAAGCGTTTCTGTCGGGTTACTTTGCGGGGCTTGTCTCGCGCAGCTCGATGGAGCACGCCCGGCGAGGGGTGCGCGCCGGTCTGCTTGCGGGACAGGAGTATCCCATCATGAACCGCGTGATTCGGCCGGCGTTTGAACTTGGTGTGCAATCGGTAGACCCGGCAGCGCTGATCGACTTCCGCGTGCTGGGAAACTGGTACGACGCAGCCGGCGCAACCGAGTTGGCCAACAGCATGATCGACAATGGTGCCGACGTTATTCTGACAATCTCCGGCGGTGGGAACCAGGGGGTTATCTCCGCGGCACGCACCAAGGGTGCCTACGTACTGTGGTATGACTCGTCAGGTTATGACGAAGCGCCGGGAATCGTGATCGGCAGCACGATCGTCCGCCTCGATGACGCAGCTCACCAGCGCACGCTCGACGCCATTGACGGCCAGCTGCAGTTCGGCAGCGCCGAAGTGCTTGGGGTAGCCGATGGTTTTGTCGACTTCGACACGCAACACCGGCACTACGAGCGCCATGTACCCGGGGAAATCCGCCGCGAACTTGAGGCGATGATTCAGCGCCTGCGTGAAGGTGACCTTCTGCTCGAGATGCCGACGCAGTTCTGATCCCTGATGGCATCCTCCGCCCTGCTGCAGCTGCAAGGAATAACCACCTACTTTGCGGAAAACCAGGTCACCGCCAATGACGCGGTTGACCTGGAGATCGCGGCGGGCGAAGTGCACGCGCTGGTCGGCGAAAACGGTGCCGGAAAATCCACCTTGATGCACGTTCTCTCCGGCTACGTGATGCCGAGCGCCGGCACCCTGTTGCTGCACAACAAGCGTGTCTCCTTCCGTTCACCCGCCGACGCCATTGATCACGGAATCGTGATGGTGCACCAGCACCCGCCATACGTCCCCGGTTTCCGGGTCTGGGAGAACGTCTTGCTCGGTGTTGAGCGCACCGGGCGGGCGGGTCTGCTCGATCGCGAGAGCGCGCTGGAACTGGTGTCCCGGGTGGCCGCCGAACACGGGCTGTCGGTCGACCCCAATGCACGCATGCATCGCCTTGCCGCGAGCCAGATCCATTTCGTTGCCTTGCTCGCGGCGCTGGTCCGAAAGCCGCAGGTGCTCATCCTTGATGAACCGACCGCGCCGTGTACCGAGCCCGAGGTAGCGCTCATGTTTCGGATGCTGCGGCGCCTGATCGCGCAAGGTATTGCGGTAATCCTCATCACGCACAAGCTGAAAGAAGTGATGGAGATTGCGAACAGGGTAACGGTGCTTCGCAGTGGCGCGGTGGTTGCCACCGTCCCTCTGCACAAAACCAACGCACAACAGATCGCAGCCTGGATGCTGGGAGAAGACTGCCAGATCGGTGACCAGGATCGGCGCCTTCCCGCCGGCCTGCCGGAAGTCCGGGCAGCGCAGATCCCGACCGCAGCAAAAGAATCGTCCGCACCGGCTGCAGCGCCCGAATCGTCCGCATCAACCGTGCCGTCGCGAACGAACGCGCTGGAGCTTCGTAATGTCTCGGTTTTCGTTGGAGACCTGGCCGTGCTTGACCACATAAATCTTACTGCCGCCGCCGGGGCTATCCTGGGCGTGACCGGCATTCGCGAAAACGGGCTCGAGTTTCTGGAGGACGTTCTGTCGGGAACGATCGCGCCCGACCGCGGCAGCATCCTGCTCAGCGGAGTGCCGGTGAAACGGTACTCACCGCGACACTTTCGCCACAGCGGTATCTCGTACATACCGACGGACCGCATTCTGCGCGGCGCGAGCATGGACTCCACCGTTGCCGAAAACCTTATTCTGCTGCACCGCAAAGACCTCCAGACCGGCGGCATTCTTCGGCGCAAGGACATTGTGCAGTTCACCGAGGCGTTGCAGCGCCGCTACGGGATCAGCGGACTGCTGCATCAGCCGATGCGGCGGCTTTCGGGAGGCAATATCCAGAAGGTCATTCTGTCGCGCGAGCTCTCCGGCCAACGGCGCGTAGTGGTCTTTTCGGAGCCGAGCTGGGGCCTCGATCTACGATCACGTGAGCTGATGTACACTGAGATGCGTGTGCTGCGTGATCAGGGCGCGGTGGTGGTGCTCATCTCGGCGGATATCGATGAGGTTCTCGGGATGGCGGACCGGATCGCGGTGATGTATCGCGGCCGGATCGCGGGGTTGCTCGAGGGGAGCGAACGAACCCGCGAGCGCATCGGTGAGTTCATGCTCGGTTTCGAAGAACGGGACGTTACCGGCGGAAAAGACACGCCGGCCCAATACGGCGCGCTCGGACTCCCTGGGAGCGGCGGTCGATGAACCCCAAACCCGCGCCGTCACGCGCTCCTGCTCGGCTCCCGGCACGATCATCTGGTGCCGTGCTGGCTCTGGGTACCGCGCTGCTGGTGACGGTGGCGCTGCTGGTGCTCGGCAGTCCCAGCCCGCTCAGAGCGTTGCGTGCGTTCTTCTGGGGCCCATTTTCCAACCGCTACTACTTCGGCAACATGCTCGACACGGCGGGCCTGCTGCTGATTGCCGGACTCGGCGTGAGTGCGGCGTTTAGAGCCGGCGTCTTCAATCTTGGCGGAGACGGGCAGATCTACATCTGTGCCCTGGTAAGCGCCATTGTCTGCCTCGCGATTCCCGGCGCTCCGGCGATTATCGGCATTCTGGCCGCAACGTCCGCTGCGATTCTCACCGGAATGCTGCTCGGCGGTCTGGCCGGGCTGTTCAAGTACCTCTGGGACACTGACGAGTTAATCACCTCGTTCCTGATGTCGGCCGCGCTCGTCCCGACCGTCAGCTACCTGATCTCCGGACCGCTGCGCAATCCGCAGAGCAACCTGCTGACCACCGTTCGCATTGCCGAGCAGTTCCGGTTGCTGCGGCTATTGCCGCCTTCTAATCTGAACGCCTCGCTGTTTGCGGCGTTGCTGCTGGCACCGATCGCATTCTTCTTTCTCTACTACACCGTGCGCGGATATGAGCTGCGTATCACCGGTCTCAATCGTGAGTTTGCCCGCTATGGCGGGATCGCGGTCGGCGCCTACACAATCTTCCCGATGGCCGTTTCCGGCGGGTTGCACGGGTTGACCGGTGCATTTGCGGTGCTCGGCACGCACCACGCAGCGATCGGGGGATTTACCATCGGCCTTGGCTGGAACGCAATTGCGGTTGCCCTCATCGGCCGCAACCATCCGCTGCTGATCATTCCGGCGGCACTGGTCTTTGCCTATCTCGAAGCAGGATCAAAAGCGGCGATGCTCCACACCGAGTTCAGCTTCGAGCTTGGAACCATCATACAGGCGGTCATCTTCTTCATGATCACCGCTCGCGTGGTACTGCCGCAAATCCGTCGCGCAAACGGCGAGGGATCGACTGTCCAGACACCGCGTACGGAGGCCGGCCGGTGATATTCAACGCTGTGGAGATCATGACGCCAATTCTGCTGGCGGCGCTCGGCGGGCTGTTTGCCGAACTGTCGGGCGTGTTGAATAACGCGCTTGAGGGACTCATTCTGACCGGGGCGTTT
>PWMO01000264.1 GCA_003558175.1 Spirochaetaceae bacterium | reverse complement strand
GGTTGTCTACGGCGTTATCGCGCAAGCCTCCATCGGACGCCTCTTCATTGCCGGAATTGTCCCGGGGCTGCTGATGGGTGTTTCGCTCTCGATTCTCATCGCCTACTATGCGCGCAAGCGCAACTATCCGCGCGACGCCCGGTTTTCGGTCAAAGCCATGCTGTCGAGTCTCTGGAGCGGCCTGCCGTCGCTCTTGACGCCGGTGATCATCATTGGCGGGATCGCGTTCGGCGTCTTTACGCCTACTGAAGCGGCGGTGGCGGCTTCGGCCTACACGCTGCTTCTTGGTACGGTGATCTATAGCACGCTCAACTTCAAGAAGATCATGCAGGTGAGCCTCGATACGCTCGAGACTACTGCGATCATCCTGTTCATTGTTGCCGGTGCGGCGATCTTCGCCTGGATTCTGACGCGGCTGCGGGTTCCGGCCCATTTTGCGTCACTGTTGCTCTCCATAACCGAGAATCCCATCCTGCTGCTGATCATGATCAACGTGGTGCTTTTCATCGTAGGGTTCTTCATGGAGACCATCGCCGCCATCACCATCCTGGTGCCGGTGCTGTTGCCGATCGCGGTGCAGATCGGTGTCGATCCGGTGCACTTCGGTATCTTCATGATCCTGAACCTGATGATCGGGCTGCTGACGCCGCCGGTCGGGATGGTGCTCTACGTATTGTCACGGGTTGCCAAGATTCCGTTTGAAGAGTGCGCCAAGGCCACCGCGGTGTTTATCATTCCGCTGGTTATCGTGCTCTTCATGGTAACGTTCATTCCTGCTCTGTCGCTCTGGCTGCCGGGCATCTTCTTTGGATGACGCGTCGGCGCGACGGATTGATTGCCGCCCCCTTACGGGGGCGGAAGCAGAGAACCGCACAAGGAAGTCCTGATGAAAGCACTGGTCAAATATGACAAAGGCCCCGGCAACATGGAGATTCGGGATATCCCCGAACCGGTTGCCGAACCCGGCCAGGTCAAAATAGAGGTCGAGAATACCGGAATCTGCGGCTCGGACCTGCACATCTACCACTACGACATCGATATTCCCATAAACCCGCCGGTGGTAACCGGGCATGAGTTTGCCGGTACGGTAGTGGCGGTGGGTGACGGCGTTACGTCCTGTGCCGTGGGCGACCGGGTGACCTCGGAAACCGCGTACAGTTACTGCGGCAGCTGTCGCTACTGCCGCAGCGGCTTTTACAACCTGTGTAACTCGCGCCGCACGCTCGGCTACTGGTACAACGGAGCGTTTGCCCGTTACACCGTAGTCCCCGGCGACCGGATTCACAAGCTACCGCAGAGCGTAAGCCTCAAGGCCGGTGCCACGCTGGAACCGCTGGCGTGCGTTACCCACGCCGCCATCGACCTCACCACCATAGAACCCGGTGACTGGGCGCTGGTGAGCGGGCCCGGTGCCATCGGGCTGATGGCGCTGCAGGTGGCTCGTTCGCAAGGTGCCCGCGTGATTGTGGCCGGCACCTCAATCGATGCCGAACGGCTTGCCGTGGCACGCGAACTGGGCGCCGAACACGTGATCGATGTCACCGCTGAAGACCTTGCGGCGCTGGTCAACGATCTCACCGAAGGCCGTGGCGTCGACGTAGTGCTGGAATGCGCCGGTTCGCCACATGCGGTGGACGCCGGGCTGCGTGTCATCCGCAAACAGGGTCAGTTCACCCAGATCGGACTCTTCGGCAAGCCGGTGACCATAGACTTTGAACGAATCTGCTTCAAGGAACTCAAGGTAACCGGGTCGCTCGGTTCCAAGCGCAGTTCGTGGGAATCGGCCATCGAGCTGGTGGCGAGCGGAAAGGTCAAAACGGAGCAGCTGGTATCGCATGAGCTTCCGGTCACCGACTGGAAGAATGCATTTGAGCTCTTCGAAAACAAGTCAGGGCTGAAGCTTATGCTGCGCCCTGGAGAGTAGCGCTACACCGGACCAGACGGAACAGCGCTTCAGGAAAACACGGCTTCAGGAAAACACGGCGATGACGGACACGACAATCACTGCAGTTGAACCATATATTCTCCACGTTCCGGTCACCGGCAACATGGTACAGGATAGTACCCACACGCTGACGCACTGGGGCGTTGTGGGCACCAAGATTACCACCGCCTCCGGTATCGAGGGCTACGGCTTTACCGGAACGCACGCGCACCTTCCTTCCGATCGGCTGATCACCGACTGCATCCGCACCTGTTACGCGGAATTGCTGCTTGGCGAAGACGCCTGCGACGTACAGCGCCTGTGGCACAAGCTGTACGGCTATCCGTTCGTTCAGTGGGTGGGCCGTACCGGCATCACTCATCTCGCGCTGGCAGCGGTCGACACCGCGCTGTGGGACATCAAGGCCAAGGCGGCGGAACAACCGCTGTGGAAGCTGCTCGGCGGTGCCACCGTGGAGCGGCTCGAAGCCTACAATACCGACGGCGGATGGCTCAGCCTGGACGCGCAGACCGTGGCAAATACGTGCCGCAAGCTCGTAGAACAGGACGGCTACCGTGGCGTCAAGATCAAGATCGGCTCCGACGACCCGCGCGCCGACCTGAAGCGAATCGAACTGGTGCGCAAGACCATTGGTTCCGATCCGACTCTGGCGGTTGACTGCAACGGCCGCTGGAACCTGACCACCATGCTGTCGATCGCGCCGCGTCTGCCCGATTACGACATCCTGTGGGTAGAAGAACCGATCTTCTACGACGATCTCGCCGGTCACGTACGTCTGTCGCAGGCGATGGCCACGCCAATTGCCCTGGGTGAGCAGCTTTATGCGCTCGACAACTTTCGCGATTTCATCGCTGCCGGGGCGGTGCACTGGGTGCAGCCCGACATGACGCGCGTTGGCGGTATCACCGAGTGGCTACGTGTGGCCGACCTCGCACTGGCGTATCGCCTTCCGGTGGTGGCCCACGTAGGAGACATGGGACAGGTGCACGTGCATCTGTCATACGCTCACCCGGCGGCCGCACGGCTCGAGTACATCCCCTGGATTCGCGAATGTTTCACCGAGCCGATTCGCGTTCAGGACGGGTACTATGTCCGGCCCGAACAGCCGGGGGCCGGCGCCACGCTGCGTCCCGACGCCGTCGAGAAGTACGCCAAGGAGTTAGACTGATGGACTCACCGATCATCCAGCAACAGCTCGCGGAGATCCGCGACGAGTGGAAACAGCGCACCGCGCAGCCGGCGGGTGCGATCTTTGACTGCCTGGAGGCGGGCGACATTGTGGACGCCGCCTCGCGCGTGCTGTTCGCAGCCGAGCCGGCTGAGCGCGGCAGCATTGTAGAGTCGCTGCAGCGGCGCCTGCCGGAGATGTACGGCTCAGCGTCCGCGGAGCAGAAAGCGCAGCTGCTGCAGTTTGCGGTCAAGCTGGCGCTTGACTTCGGCAGCTTCCTGCCGGCGTGGCGCAGCGGTGACCCGTCGCCTCAGACGGCGCAGGCGGGCGCGTTGCGGGCCCTGGCGGAGAGACTGGCCGCTGCCGATTCAGATGCGGCCGCGGCGGTGCACAGCGGTCTGCGCGCCGAACTGCTGGCGCGTCTCGGTGCCGAGGCGGTCAGCGATCCCGCCGAAGCGGAACGTACTGCCGGTGCCGCCATGGGTTCCGATCTTGCGGCGCACATCGGTGCGATGTGGGACGAGTACCGTGTCTCCAATACGCGCCGCGCTGCGGAGCTCTACCTTCGCGGCCAGTGCGTCACGGCACTCGGCAACGACTATGCCGCCTTTCTCGATCACGCGCTGCGGGTGGGTGTCTGCTCTCAGACCACCAACCCGGTGTTGATCAAGCTGGCGTGGGATACCGACCCGCCGGCGTGGAACCAGCGCATCGACCGCATCATTACCGACACCTACGACATTGAAACCATTCGCCGCACGCTGGGGCAGGGCGCCGCTAAACAGGATGAACTGATTCGTCACCTCAACACGCTGGTCACCACTACGGTGGTCGAGCGCAACTGCCGCATGCTGCGCGACATCTTCCTGCTTACCGAGGGACGCGAGGGCCACCTGAACCTGCAGGTAAGCCCCGAGAACTACGCCGACAGCGACGCCATGGTCGAGCAGGCGGTCGCCGTCTATGAGGACCTGCGCCGCCGGCTCGGCGGTGTGCCCAACGTGGTAATCAAGATTCCGGCGACGCCCGCGGGACGTGAGGCGGTGGCCGAGCTCACGCGTCGCGGCATCGGAGTCACGGTGACCCTGACCTTCTCGATGTACCAGGCCGGCCCCATTGCGGAGGCAATCCGCGACGGGAACGCGCTGGCAGCGAACATTGCAGTCATGAACGGCCGTCTGGCCTTCCCGGTTCGCGACGAGTTGGCCGCGGCCGGTGTTTCCGGAGGGGTCGAGGCGGCGCGCTGGGCCGGTGTCGAGGTCGCACGCAAGGTGAACTCTATGCTCTACGGTCCGACCGACCGCGGCGGCATGGGCCTCGACCGGAACCGCGTCCGTCTCCTGATTGCGTCGCTGCGCATCTACGACGACTGGCTCCCGGATATCAGCGAGCTGTGGGGCGTTCCTGCTATTACCATCTTTCCCAACGTGCGCCGCACATTTGATTTGCATCCGCGGGAGATCGATCCCAACGCAATCGCCGGGCGAACGCCGCCCCAGGCCATCGATACCATGCTCTCAAGCGAGAT
>PWMO01000349.1 GCA_003558175.1 Spirochaetaceae bacterium | reverse complement strand
TGCAGCTTACCAGAACGCGCAGCGGCACGCTCTCGGCGGAGTCCGCAGGACGGTCGATCTACTCGCGGTATGACCCGCAGCTTGAGGCAACCCGTTACGTGGCTCACGAGCTCGCCGATCGCGACCCCGGGACCGTTATCGTGCTGGGAGCCGGACTTGGGTATCTCACCGCGGCGGTGCGTCACGCCCACCCACGGGCACGGATTCTTGCGGTATGCTTCAGCCGTCTCTTGTTCGAGCACCGTATTGCGTCCGCCGACCGCGAATGGTGTGCCGAAGGTTCGCCCGGCAGCCTGACGCAGTTTCTGGAGCGTGAGCTGCCGGATGAAGACCTCGAAGGAGTGGCGTTTCTGGAATGGGTTCCGCTTCTGCGAACGTTCGGCTCCGCAGCCACCGAATCCGCCGTTATCCTGCGTGACTTCCTCGATCGCCGCATGGCAACACTGGCGACCGAGCGCGCCTTTGGAAGCCGCTGGATGCGAAACAGCGTTGCAAATGCACTGTCGCTTCGGCCTGCCGTTCTCAGAAGCAGAATCGGCGTACCGGTGATCATCGCGGCGGCCGGCCCGTCACTGCACGGTGCAATTCAGGCGCTCGCCGACCGGCCCCGTGATACTTCGCTGTGGGCTTTGCCTTCTGCACTGCCGATCCTGCTCAGCGCCGGATGCCGGCCCGACCTGGTGATCGCGACCGATGCAGGTTACTACGCTACGACTCACCTGCGTGCGCTTGCCGGAGAGGAAACGATTCCCATTGCCGCACCGCTCAGCGCTGCCGCCGCACCGGCCATGCGACGCCGGCAGGTGCTGCTGCTTGACCAGGGCAGCTGGTACGAACGCGACCTGCTGCAGGCGCTGCAGTTGCCGGCCGTTCAACTGCCGCCGCACGGTACTGTCGCCGGCACCGCCTGGTACCTGGCCGCGGCCGCGGGCGCCACGAGAGTCGTTTACGTGGGCCTTGATCTCTGCGTGCATGACGTCCGTTCCCACCCGAGAGGGCACAGCTTTGACCGATTGCTGCTTCCGGAACAGTACCGACTGCGGCCCTATTACCACGTCCTCTACGAGCGTACCTGCGCCGAGGGCGTTCGGCTGCCGGGGCATCCACACCTCCGCACGTCGCGCTCGCTGCATACCTACGCTGCCTGGTTCCGCGACGCACCGCTCGCGCGCACCGTACCCGCCGTGCGTCTCTACCCGTCACCGGTGGACCTCGCAATGGAAGCGTGCACGACGCTTTCCGACCTGGCGAAGGGTTCCAGCGCGGCGGAATCGGCTCCCTCCGCGCGATCGCCGCTGTCCGCGGCGCAGCGATCCGCAGAGACAGCAGGGCGGCGCGCTGCGGTGGCCGGCTGCCTGCGCGAATGGAGGCGCGCCGTGGAGCGACTGCCGGAGCGTATCAGTTCGCCGCAGTTCGGCAGCGGCAGCGCCGACCGGCGCACGCTCGAGATATGCCGCACAATCGATACCGCCGCCTACCTGCGCCTTATGCGCGCGAGACGGGGTGGCGGTGCTGCGGCCGGAACGCAGCTTGAGGAAGCGTGCGGCGAGATTCTGCTTTCGGCACGCCGGATATTCGACCTGCTCGAGCGGCGCGTGGAGCAAGGGATCGAGCAACAGGCAGAGCGGGACGAGGAGCGTCACAGAGCGCGATGAGGGTCGACACAGATGACGCCAATCGAGCGTAACCTCTCTTCGCTTGTTCGACACCCGGCAACGCTGGCACAGCGCCTGGCAACAGCCAAGCCCAGTCCACGGGTACATCTTCATGCCGGCCGATCCGGCCTGCCGAGCGCCTCGATGACGGGCGAGCGTCGGACGGCGATGCACTCGCGGATCGACCCGGAGCGAGAGGCGGTCAGGCTTGTGCAGAGCAGCAACGCCGCCGGTTTTGTGCTGGTCTTTGGCCTCGGTCTGGGCTATCACCTGCGCGAACTGCTCCGGCTGCACGAAGTCAACCTGGTACTGGCAATAGACTACGACCTCTCGGTTGCGAGGTCTCTCTTAGAGGCGGCCGATTTGAGCGACCTGCTCGACGACCGTCGCCTCACAGTTCTGATGGATCCGCAGCCGCACGAGCTTGAGGCATGGATTGTCGAACACTGGGTGCCGGTGCTTCACGGCGATTTGACCAGCATCAGCCTGCGGGGAAGAGTGGAGCAGGACCCGGAACCGTTTGCGGCGGCGCGACGCACGGCCCTCGGCGCCGCCAGCGCCGCTGCCGACGAGCTCGCCACGCAGAGGGCGTTCGGCCGCACCTGGATGCGCAATATTGCGCTGAACGTTCTCGCTACTGACGATGGCAGAGCATCCGATCAGCAAGGCAGCGGTCAATCGACGCGCGTTGGGAGTACGAGACTGCGGGCAGCCGATCGAAAGAAGCGCTGCGTGATCACCGCCGCCGGACCGTCGCTTGACCGCGATCTTGAGCTGATCAGACGGAACCAGCGCCACTCTATCATAATCGCAACCGACAGTTCTCTGCCCGCACTCCTGGCAGCGGATCTGCAACCCGATGTCGTGCTGGCCATCGATTGCCAGACCGTGTCGTATTTGCACGTCCTCGGTGCCGCCGCTGTGGGAAGTCTGAACTCATTGCTGGTGGCCGACATCGGGGTTCATCACGCGGTGGTCAACCGCTTTGCCGCAACCCGTTTTGTGGGCGGGAATCACCCGTTCGTGCGCTATCTGGTGCGTTCCGGGCTTTCACTCCCCTTCCTTGACACCTCGGAAGGCAGCGTAACGCACGCCGCAATACGGCTGGCCGCCGGAATGGGTTTGCGGAATGTCGAAGTCTTCGGCGCCGACTTCGCCTACCCTCGCGCCGCGGCCTACGCGCGCGGAACGTACATCCACTCCCACTTTCTGCTGCGGCACGGGAGGTGTGAACCACTCAACAGCCGCTTGCTGCGCTTTGTACTTGATATGCCGCATGTTGAAGCCGTTCTGCGCGAGGGTCGGCCGGCGTACGTGACCGCACTGATGCGGCGCTACCAGAGGCGCTGCCAGCAGCTGATTGACAATCTCACCGCTGAGCCGCGGCAACCGCAGGCAGACCCGGACCTGGTTGAGCTGCTGTCAGGCGCCGCAACCGACCGCACGGAGCACACCGAGCACCGGGCCGGAGCGAACGGCAGAAACATCCTTGAGGCGTACCTTGAAGCGCTGCGAGCGCTGTCACCACCGCGCAACCCGCTCCAACTTCACCTCAACGAAAGAGCCGCGACCGCAAAGGCCACGACGGAGCGCAACCTCTGGCTCACGCTTCTCCCTCTGGCCGCAGCGTGCCGCCGCACAGACCTTGCCTTCGGCTCCGCCGAGCTTCTTGAGCAGACGCGGCAGGAGGCGATTACCCTGCTTGAACCGTTGCTGTCCGCGGATCACGACTCCGGTCGCGAAAACACAACCGTACCGTAGCCAACGAAGTTCTCGTCACGCGACAGGCGGTAGCTGGTGGCGTACCCCAGCTTTTTCCCGCGCCGACATCCCGCCGACCTGGCGAACTCCATCGCAGCCACCGCAGCCCCAGGCGAACAGGCGGAACGATTCCGCTGCGCGTGATCGAGCAGAGCCGGACTGTCGAGGCTCAGGCAGCGGTCCAGCAACTCGCGGTCATTGACTTCGGTCATCCAGCGATGGTTTTCTTCGACACTGCCGGAGCGCGAAAACCCGAAACGCGGCCCGAAATGCGTTAGATCGGTTGACCCAAGTACCGCGGTTGAATGAGCGTCGGCCTCGCGCGCCAGCACGCTACCCAGGGTAATTGCCGTCTCGTCGGATGGTGCACGCAGCCATACTACCCGAACGTGCGGCAGCAGCGCCGCAATCAGCGGCAGCTGGACTTCAACCGAGTTCTCCAGACTGCGTTCGCCCACCGTGTCCAGACTGGATGCAACGCGGTCAACGAGTCGTTGATCGCTTTCCAGGTACCCCAACGGTGTTTCGAACCGCTCCTCGGTAGCCACTACCACCCTCTCCCCCGCAGCGAGGTGACCTCCCACCACAACCACAGTCGTGACCGACGGGTCAAGCGCCGACACCCCGAGGTAAGCCAGTTCCCCCGAAAACGCCCAGCCCGCGTGCGGCACAATCGCCGCCACGGCGGTGCGTTGCGCCGCCTGCCGCCACCGCGCGCACTCGGACCGCACTTCGTCGGCTCCAGCGGGATACCAGCCGGAAGGCAGCCCCCGCCGTCGTACAGTTGCCATGGGTACCATGATACACCGCCTTCCTGCGGGCGCAAAGGTCATAAAAGAGTGCAATTTCCGCTTCTTTCCCATATAATCGGGGGTATGATGCGCAAGTTCACGTCAGTCTACGCGGTCTGCACGCTGCTGTTTTTTTTCGCACTGTTGTTTGGCATTGCACACCCGCTGATCTGGCTTCGGAATCATATCACAAAAAGGCAGAGCGAGATACGCAGCCTTCTGCCATATACTCTGGACCTTCTGACGCTGAGCGTGGAGGCGGGGCTTGATTTCAGTACGGCACTCGACCGCATCACACCAAAACTGGGATCAACCGCTTTGGCCGAGGAATTGGGCGAAGTTGTAAGGCAGATGCGCCTGGGCCAGCCGCGGGCGGAAACTCTGCGTGCAATGGCAGACCGGGTGCATATGTCAGACGTCAACACTTTCTGCAGTTCCCTTATACAGGCCGA